>CAZKKP010000018.1:0-20070 GCA_964553295.1 uncultured Thermoanaerobaculia bacterium
ATTCTACGGCAGCCGATGGCGATCTGTCATTTCAGGCAGCTCGGACCACCTCATTCGGCGGCTGGCGCCGCCGGAACCTCCATTCGGGCCAGGCAGCGCCCGACGTCGAGGATCCGCAGCCCGAAGCGGCCGTCGGCGATGACCGCGCGGCCGTCGTGCAGGGCCACACCCTGGCCGCCGCGCGGATCGTCGTACCACCAAGGCCCCCACAACGTCCGGGCGACCCGTCGCGGTCGTTCCGGCCGGGTCAGGTCGAAGACCGCCAGCCCACCGGGGGACGAGGAGACGAAGGCAAGGTCGCCCTCGAGAGCGACACCCTTGGCGCGGTAGAAGAGGTCGACATGAGCGCCGAGCTCGACCGGCGCCGACGGCTCGGACAGGTCGAGGATGTGCAGCGACATGCAGGTGACGACCACCGCCCGCGCACCGTCCAGCGCGACCGCCGCCGCGGGGTAGGGTAGGGCGTGGCCGGCCAGGGTCACCGGATGGTCGGGGTCGCTGACGTCCACGATCTCGAGCCCGCTCGGATCTTGCCAGCAGCCGCCTCGGCTGCGCCCGGTGCCGACAACCGCGAGATCACCGGCCAGGTTGACCGTCACCGCCGGATGGGCGGTGGCGACCCGAGCGCGTTCCACCGGCTGTGAAGGGTCGGTGAGGTCGACCAGCAGCAGCCCCTCCGAGCCGGCCGTCAGGGCCGCGAGGCTACCGGACAGCGCGACCGGCCAACCTGCCCACGGCGAGCTGCCGAGGAGCCCCAGTCTTCCGAGCTCGACCGGTTGCGAGGGCTCGGCCAGGTCGACGGCCACGAGGGACACCCCATGGGGCCATGTCCTGTCGCGCAGGGACACGGCGGCAATCGGTCCAGGGCCGACGGCCAGGGACGACACCATCCCGTCCAGCTCAAGCGCTCCGAGCTCGGGGACGCCGACCTCGGCGCCGAGGTCGAGCACCCTGACGCCCTGGTCGCCGACGATCGCCAGGTTGCCGTCCACGACCACGGCGAGCACCTCGTCGAAGGTCGGGTTGAGCAGCCCGACCTGGCTCGGCCCGACGTCCTCGTCAAGCATGAAGACCCGCAGCCCACGCCCGAGGTCGGCCGCCGCCAGCCAGCCACCGCCGGAAGCGAGTGCGACGGCCCCGGGGGAGAAGTCTCGCGAGTGACGGTGGCTCGGCGTCGCCGGATCGCTCAGGTCGAAGACTTCGAGCCCGCCGTCATCGCCGCCGATGGACGGGTGGAACTCCTGGAACCCGACATACAGCTCTTGCCCGATGACCTCGAGGGCTCGGGGAAAGGCCTGGCGCCCGTAGTCCACGGCGCCGACGACCACCGGCGCCGCGGGGTCCGAAACGTCGAGCGCCAGCACGGAGCTCCTCCCCACGACGTAGGCGTGGCCGGCGCCGAGGGCTACCTCCAACCAATCGCCTGCGTCTCCCCCGTCGAAGGTCGACCGCACCACGGGGCTCTCCGGGCGTGCCACGTCGAGCAGCGTCAGCCGCCGCGGCCTGTCCTCGAGCACGGCCACGAGCTCGCCGGCGGCGGCCAGGTCCACGATTCTGGAGGTCGTGTCGTGGTGGCCGCGCGGCAGTGGGTTGCTCGGGTCGCCGAGGTCCACCGCGACCAGCCGATGACCGCTCCCCGCCAGGCTTCGCGACGCGACCCAGGCGATGTCGCCGACCACCACCGCCGGCGGTGGTGTCTCGAACGTGCCCTCCCTCGGCCCGCCCTCCAGCCACCCTACGACCACCGGCGCCGACGGCTCTGCGAGGTCGCCGACAGCGAGGGACGTCGCCACCCTCGCCCCGTACAGCTTGTGCACATCGACCACGACGATCGCATGGCCGTCCCACGCGGCAACCGGATGCACCGCGACCCAGGGATCGCCCGTCATCCCAGAAAGGCCCCATATGTCGGGGCCTGGTACGCCGAAGGAGAGCTCGGCCATCGCCGCCGGACGCGCCGGATCGGCGAGGTCGGCCACCAGGAGCGTCGCGCCGAAACCGAGCACCGCGACGTCGCCGATGACCACCACACTCTCGGTACTGCCGCCGGTCACCCGGGACACGGTTCGAGTGCAGTCGAATCCTGAGACGCCCGCAGCCCCCGAGGCCGTGAGCATGACAGCAACGACACCGACCCTGAGATTCATGGCGGACCTCCTGTCAGGTTCTGCTGCCAAACATAGCTGAAGACCATCTGCTCTTCAAGTCCACGATTTCTGCTCTCGTGACCCGGGTCACGTCGCGAGAGCGGCGGGCAGCGCCGCCCGGCCGCCGCCCGAGCAGGGGACGGGCGTCAAGGGGGTACGCCCACCCACCCGCACGGGGTCAGGGGCGCCAGCCGCCAGATCCCGTCCCGAACCCGGATCTCGTTCCCGCACCGCGTGCGACATCCAGGATCAGACGGCAGGGGGCAGGGCGCGGCTCCCGGGCACGACCCCTGCCGCCCGCGGCCCACCGCCCGGGCCCGATCCCGAGCCCGCAACTGGCCTCTTCTGGCAGGGGCGCATTGTGGTGCTGGCGTCCCGCCGGCACACGCCGCTGCCCCGAGCCGGCACTCCTGCCTGTGCTAGCCTTCGCTGCCGGTGGTGATGCAGGCGAACCTCGCACGGCGGACGCGGGAACAGCAACGGCACGGGCTGCGCCGTGCGGCGCTGACCGCGGCGCTGCTCATGGTGGCCCTCACCGCCACCGCCGACCGCTGGTACGAGCACTACCACCGGGCAGAGAAGGCCCTCGCCGAGGAGCGCTGGGCCGATGCCGTCAACGAGCTCAACGAGGCCCTGGCGCGGCGGGGCGACTCGGCGTCGGCGGTGCGCTCCTACGGCCTCAACGTCATCGCCTACTTCCCCTACCTCAGGCTCGGCCAGGCCTACCTCGAGCTCGGCCGAGCCGACGCCGCCCTGGCGGCACTGGAGACCGAGGAGCGACTCGGCGCGGTCCGCCGGTCCCGCGAAGACCTGGCCCTCCTGGAGAGCCTGGGCCGGCGCGCCCGGGTGGCTCTGGAGGCCGTCGAGACGACGGCGGACGAGCGGGCCTCAGAGGTCGTCGAGCGCGGCTTGGCCGAGGCCGCGCTGCTCGCCGAGGCGGAGCACCTCGACGAGGCGATGCAGGCCCTGTCGCGGGTGCTCGCGGTGGCCCCGGAGCACCCCGTTGCAGTGGCCACCATGGACGAGCTGCGGCGCCGCTCGGTGGCGGCGGCGGACGCGGCACGACGCGTCGAGGAAGGCGCCAGGCTCGCCCGCGGTGCCCGGGCCGCGCTCGAGGAGGGCGACGCCGGCAGCGCGGCGACCCGGCTCCGCCTGGCCCTTGAGCTGCGCGAACACCCCGAGGATCGCCGGCTTCTGGAGCAGACCGAGGCGACGCTGCGCGCTGCGGCCGGCTCGCACCGGCTGGCCGAGACCGTCGAGGTCGGGCTCGCCGAGGTGGCCCGCCTCGAAGCGGGCGGCGACCTCGAGGAGGCGACCGCTGTCCTCGTCCGGGTGCTCGCTCTGGCGCCGGGGGACGAACGGGCACTGGCCCTCGGTCGCCGGCTGGGCGAGACCAGAAACCGGACCGCAGAGGCCCGACGGGCGGCCGATGACCTCGCCGAGGCCGGCCGTGCCTTTGCCGAGGGGCGCTGGGAGGCGGCGATCTCCGCCGCCAACCGGGTCCTCGCCCGCGACGCCGGGCAGGCCGAGGCCCTCGAGCTCGCGGCCCGGGCCTACCGCGAGCTCAATCGACAGGTGCTCGGCGCCTCGGCAGGGGTCAATCTGCCGCCGGCGATCCGCTTCGCCGACAACCGCGACCAGAATCTCCACGGGGAGCCGGTGCAGGTCGTCCGGCACCCCGGCTTCCGCCTCGCCGGCGTGGTGATCGACGCCTCGCCCGTGCGGCTCTCTGCGGACGGGGCTCGGGGCGAGGCGGTCGCGGTGACGAGTGCGGTCCAGGCGGTCGGCGGCTGGTTCCTCACCGAGTTCCGCCTCGAGCTCGAGCTCGCTCCTGGTGACTCTGCCGTCACCCTGATCGCGACCGACGTCGAGGGTCTCGTCTCACGCTCGGAGTACCGGGTGCGCTACCGGCGGCCAGCCTGGCGATCGCCCTGGGCGGGGGCTGCCGGGCTGGGCGCCCTCGCCGGCGCTGCCGTCATCGTCATCGGCGGCCGAAAGCTCCGCCAGAAGCGACTGCGGAAGCGGCGCTTCAACCCCTACGTCGCCGGTGCGCCGATCCTCGACGACCAGATGTTCTTCGGCCGGGAACGGCTCGTCCAGCGGATCCTGCAGACGGTGCACCACAACAGCATGCTGCTGCACGGCGAACGACGGATCGGCAAGACGTCGCTGCAGCACCACCTGAAGCGACGACTGGAAGCCCTCGACGACCCCGACCTCCGGTTCTTCCCGGTGTTCATCGACCTCCAGGGCACTCCCGAGACCCACTTCTTCGCCACGCTGGCGACCGAGGTCTTCTCCGAGCTCGAGCCCCACCTCGCGGGCCTGGAGCCGGCAGCACGCCTCGACGGCGACTACCAGGATCGCGAGCTGATGGCCGACCTCAAGGCGGTCCTCACCCGGCTCCGCGAGGGCACGTCCAAGAAGGTCAAGCTGGTGCTGCTGATCGACGAGGTCGACGAGCTCAACGCCTACGACCCTCGCGTCAACCAGCGACTTCGCGGCCTGTTCATGAAGAGCTTCTCCGAGAGCCTCGTGGCGGTGGTGTCGGGGGTGAGGATCCGCCGCGACTGGGAGCACGAGGGCAGCCCCTGGTACAACTTCTTCGAGGAGATCGAGATCACGGCCTTCGACCGCGAGCCGGCGGCGCGGCTGGTCACCGAGCCGGTGCGCGGCGTCTACCGCTTCGAAGACGACGCCGTCTCGGCGGTGGTCGAGCGCACCGGCGGCCGCCCCTACGCCATCCAAAAGCTCTGCCTGGCGCTGGTGCACCGGTTGCACGAGGAGGGACGGACCCGGGTCACCCCGGCGGACGTCGAGGCGATCGCGCCCGGCGAGACCGAGAGCTGATGGCGGCGCCTCTTCCCTGGGTGGTCGGCCCCTGGGTGCGGGGAGAGCGCTTCCACGGCCGGGCGGACCTCCTGGCACGCCTCGAGAGCTCGGCCCCGGGGCTTCAATGGCTGGCAGGCGGCCGTCGAATCGGCAAGACCTCGGTCCTGCGCGAGCTGGAGCGGCGGGCCATCACCGACCCACACGGGCCGGTCCCACTGGTCCTGGACCTGCAAGGGGTCGAGTCGCCCGCCGACCTGGACCTGGCGGTGGCCGACGCCTTCTCCGACCTCGAGCCGGCCGCGGCCCGGCGGCTCGGCAGCGGCCCACCCCTGGAGAGCATGCCGGCGTCGGCGGCGCTTGCGACCACTGCCGGAGGCGCGCTCCGGCACCGAGCCCGGCTGCTCGTGCTCGTGGACGAGGCCGAGGCCCTGGGCGCCGTGGCTACCACCGACCCGGTCGCCGCCGCGGCCTTCGGGGCGGCGCTCACTGCGGGCGGAAACGTCTCGACTGTGGTCGCTTCCTCGGTGCGTCTGGAGGCGGTGGCTCGCCGCACCCCGGGCCTGAGCTGGCTCGCACCGGCCATGGCCGCCGCCACCTGGATCGGACCTCTCGCGGACGACGAGGTCGCCGACCTCCTCACCCAGCGCCGACTCCCGCCCGAGCACCGTCCGGCCTGGCCTGGCGGCGGACCGTCGCGAGTCGCCGCCCTGGCGGGGGGGCATCCATTCCTGCTCCAGCTTCTCGCCAAGCGCGTCACCGAGGCGGACGACCTGGCGGCGGCAGAGCGGTCGATCGACTGCGAGCCAGCGGTTCGATCTCTGGTCGAGATCGACCTGCGGCTGCTCTCCGAGCTGGATCGGGCCACGGTTTCGGCGGTGGTGCTCGGAGAGTCGGTCAGCGCCGCTGGCGAGCGCCTCGGCATGCTTGTCGCCATGGGCCTGCTCTCACGCACGGACACCGGCCGGCTGACCCCGGGCAACGCCGCGGTCGCGCGTTGGGGATGACCGCGACGCCCCGAGTGGGACAGGGCTCGGCATGGGTGTCGGCGCCGTCCCTCACGGAAGCCTCAACGGCCCCTCAAGCGCCGCCGTGACCGGGGTGCGATCCTCAAGCAGGAGGCCCATGCAGCTCGCCTACCCCCTCGACATGATCCTGGCGGCCGGGCTCGGTGCGGCGGTCGGCGGAGCCTTCCGCAGGCTGTTTCGCAGCCGCCAACCGGCCCGCCCTGTGGCGCCTGCCCTCGAGCGTGCCCTGCGCTCTCTGCCTGCCAACCACCTGCTGCTGGCCGCCAGCGAGCCCGCCACGGCCTCCGACGCCCTCGACCAGCTCGAGCAGTTGGTGGGCGAAGCTGGCGACGAGGTCTTGTGGCTGGTCGTCCGGCTGGACCTGGCCGACGTCGCGCCCGGGCGGCTGGTTGGCGTCCTGGCGGAGCGACTTCTGAGCACCCTCGCACCCGAGGGCGGGCCTCGCGTCGCCGCGGCGGCGCGGGCCGCCGGTGGCGCCGCCGAGCTCGCCCGCGGTTTGCGTCGGGCGACAGCCGAGAGATCACGGCTCGAGGGCCGACCGGTCCGAGTGCTGCTGCTCCTCGACCACGCGACGGTGATCGAGAGCTGGCCGGCCCGCGCCGCCCAGCAGCTTCGAGGGCTGCTGTCGCACCCGGCCGCAGAGCGCCTGACCTGTGCTGCCGCGTCGAGCGGGCTCCTCAGACGCTGGAACGAGCCCTCGAGCCCGTGGTTCAACGTCTTCGAGGAGATCGAGCTGACCCCGCGCGAGCCGGGCGCCCGGAGGGCCCTCAGAAGTTGACGATCACGGAGGTCGAGAGGGTGATCTCCGGATCCGAGACATCGAGCCCGAAGTCGAGCTGGAGCCGTCGCCAGACCAGACCGAAGCCGAGCGAGACGTGGAGGTCGTCACGGCTCGCAGCAATATCGGTCGCCGCCGGTTCGAGGCCGGTCACCTTCCGCTCGGTCTGCCGCCAGAGCCCCCCCCGAAAGGCGGTCACCGGCGACCACTCGAGGGCGACGTACTCGACCCCGAGGTGGAGCCGGTCCCCGGCGCCGGCCTCGACGGTGCGCGGCACACCCTCGGTGAGCACGACCAGGCTCGAGGTAGAGACCCGGTCCCACTCCAGGCCGACCGTCCAGTGACCGCGGCCCGGGCGCAGAGCGATCCCGAGACCGGCCAGATCCGGCAGGGCGAGCCGGAGGTCCTCGATGCCGTCCTCGGCTCGGCCCAGCTCGAGAGCCGGCCCCTCGCGCAGGAAGCCACCCAGGTTGAGCCACCAGGTGGGGCTCCACAGCACGCCGGCGTTGAGGCCGATGTCGTCGGCCCGCCGACTGCCCTCGCGACTGGCGCCGGCCGCCTCGCCGTCGAAGTAGGAAACCCCGGCGCCGACGCTGAGCGTCTCGGAGAGACGGTAGGCGGCGGCCGCCGCCCAACGACGGATCTCGAAGCTCCTGGTCAGGACGCTGTCGTCGGGGCCGCTGGCCAGCTCGCCGCGGGCGACCCGGTGGCCGTAGGCGGCCAGCGTCCACCGGCCGAGAGGCAGCACGCCGGCGACGAAGCCCAGACCCGTGATGTCGGTGGTGGTCTCGTCGCCGTCCCGGCTGACCTCGGAGACCGTCAGCCGCAGCTCGGCTGACAGCTCGGGTCGAACCAGCTGGACCAGCCCTGCCGGGTTGGCGTAGGCGGCAGTGGCGTCGTCGGCGATGGCGACGAAGGCGCCTCCGAGACCAGTGCTCCGGGCTCCGGGCGCGGAGAAGACCAGGTCCAGCCCGAGCTCCTGGGCGCCGATCGGCGGCGACGCGGCCGCACCGAGCAGGACTACGAGCATCGCCGAAAGCGTGCGCATCGCCGCCCATCCTACGTCAGCCGAGGGGCAGGGGTTTCCTTCCCGGACCTCGACAGAACCTCAGGCCGACCTCAGCGACCCCTCAAGCACGGCGACCCCCGGTGCACGATTCTGGAGCCGTCGACGGAGGGGCCGTCGAGCCCGCTCCGAATCAGGGAGGAAGACATGAAGCGCCTGATCGTTCTCACCCTCGTCCTCGTGCTGTCCCCGCTTGCGGCCGGTGCGCAAAGCATCGAGCTGACCCCGACCTTCGGCTATCGATGGGGCGGCGAGCTGTCCGCCAGCTCCAACGAGCTCTTCGACCGCGACATGGACGTCGAGAACGGCTCGTCCTACGGCCTCAGCCTCGGCATCCTCGTCGGCCGCCACTCTCAGATCGAGCTCTTCGCAAGCCGCCAGGAGACGAGATTTGGTGAGGAGCGGCTGTTCGCGCCTCCAGCGGACGGCATCGACGTCGACGTCACCTACTACCACGTCGGCTATCTTTACCAGTGGACCCCGGGCCGGGTGAACCCCTACGTCACCGCGAGCCTCGGCGTGACCTCCCTCGACCCGGACGTACCCGGGTTGTCGAGCGAGGAGAAGGTCTCCTTCTCCCTCGGCGGTGGGCTCAAGGTAATGGCCAGCAGGCACGTCGGCTTCCGGCTCGACGGGCGGTTCTTCTGGACCGACACCGGCAACCTCCACCACCGCGACTGGGACGACTGCCGGGACGACTGCTGGGAGTGGGACGATCACCTCGTCCAGAACGAGCTCAAGGTCGGGGTGATCTTTCAGTTCTGAGTTCGATTCGCCACGGGCGCGGGCCATCCCGCGTCCGTGGCGCCTCATCGTCGTGAAAGGGGACCGCCGCAGATCGTCCACAGCCGCAACCTGCGAGCGCTGTGGGGAGGCGTGACCCCGTGTCGGTGCGGACGACGGGTGTCCTACAATCCGCGAGGTGGATGACGGGTCGTCGATTCGACGAGGGTTCCGGCTCGGGACATGGGTCGTGAAGCCCACCCAGAACCGGATCACTGATGGCGAGCGCACCGTGCAGCTTGAGCCCAAGATGGTCGACGTGCTGGTGCTCCTCGCCCGGCGGTCGGGCGACGTGGTCAGCAAGGCCGAGATCGAGGACTCGGTGTGGTCGGACGTCATCGTCACCGAGTCGGTGATCACCCGTGCGATCGCCGGCCTTCGCAAGGCCCTCGGTGACGACTCCTCCCGGCCGCGTTTCATCGAGACCATCCCTCGGCGCGGCTACCGCCTGATGACACCGCCAGTCCTCCTCGAGGGGGTCGCACCGGAACCGGAGGGCAGGCGCCGGCTCGCCCCTGCGGTTGGACGCTGGGTGCGCGGTGCCGCCTTCGTCGGACGCGCCCGGGTCCTGGAGGAAATCCTCGACGGCCCGCGACACGCGCTCTGGGTGATCGGCGGCCGCTCGGTGGGCAGGACCTCCCTGCTCCGTCAGCTCGAGCTTCTCGCCGGTGACCCGGCCCGGCCCGAGCTGCCGCTCTTCTGGGACCTCCAGGGCGTCGCCTCGGCGGACGACGTCGCCGAGTCCCTCGCCGAGGCGCTACTCGACGCCGGAGATCGGTTGGAGGCGGCGGGCGTGTCCGGTGACACGGTCGCTGCCGGAGACCCGCCCTCGCGGCTCGCGGCCCTGCGTCGCGCCCTGACGCGGGCCGGTCGCCGGCTGCTGCTCCTGCTCGACGAGGCGGAGGCCCTGATCGCCGTCGCCGCCGCCGACCCGTCCCTCCTCGCGCGCCTACGCCGGGTGCTCCAGGGTCACCAGGACCTGCGCTCGGTGCTCGCCGCCACCCCGCTGCTTTGGGAGCTCGCCCGGCCCACCGGCCCGACCTCACCGTTCCTCCACGGCTTCGTGCCTCCCCTGCCCCTGGGCCGGCTGGAAGACGACGAGGCGACGGCGTTGCTCGAGGGCGTACTCGGCGAGGTGGCCGGGGCCCGGGAGGTCGCCGAGATCACCTGCGCCTGCGGCAACCACCCCGCCCTCCTCCAGCTCGCGGCCGCGCACCTCCAGGAGCGCGGCGAGGTCACCGCCGCGTTGGCCCGCGTCGCGAGCGACCCCTGGGTGACGCGGCTCTTCGAGCTCGACTGGCAGCTCTGCTCCGCTGGCGAGCGCGAGGCGATGACCCGGCTCGCCGCCGGCGAGCCGGTCCCCTCGGAGGCCGAGGGCGCGATCCACGCCCTGGAGGCACTCGGTGTCCTCCGCCGGGGTCCTGACGGACCGGTCCTCGGCGGCGCCCTCCTCGCCAGCTGGGTTCGGTCCCGCAGACCCTGATCTGGTCCCGCCGATTCGGGATCCGCGCGGCGGACGGCGGGAATCGCGCCAGATCGGCAAGTTTCTCGTTCTGCCGGAATCGTGGCGCCCTGTTCCCGAGCCCGCGCCAGCAACCAACAACCAACAACCCACAACCCACAACCCACCCGTCCGCGCTCTCCCCTCACCCCTCCCTCCTCACTCCTCGCCCCGCTTTCGCGGGAGCGCTCAACGGTTGCACAATGGATCAAGAAAGCCAGACTATGGCTCTGTGGCGATTGCTTTTGGTGATACGATCGCGACACTTCGAGCGAAGGGGTGAGGGTGATGGACTTCCCCGTGTTCCACCTGGACTTCCTCGGCAACCGGATGCTCATCGCGGTGATCGCGATGCTCCACGTGTTCATCAACCACCCGCTGGCGGTGGGCGCGATGCCGCTGGTCACGGCCCTGGAGTGGTGGGGGTATCGGCGGGGCGACCCGCGCTGCGACCGGCTCGCCTACCGGATCCTCAAGGTCTGCTTCATCGTCACGACGACCGTGGGAGCACTCACCGGAGTCGGCATCTGGCTGAGCACGGCCCTGGTCAACCCGGCCGCCATCGGCAGTCTGATCCGGATCTTCTTCTGGGCCTGGCTGACCGAGTGGCTGGTGTTCGTGATCGAGGTTGTGCTCATCATGCTCTACTTCCTCACCTGGAAGCCGATGGCCGACCGCAAGGGCCTGCACGTGGCGATCGGCGTCGCCCTGAGCGTCTTCTCGTGGATCACGATGGCCATCATCACCGCAATCCTCGGCTTCATGATGGATCCCGGCAGCTGGCTCGTCCGGGAGAGCTTCCTGTCCGGGGTCTTCAACCCGATCTACCTGCCCCAGCTCGCCTTCCGGACGCCGGTGGCGTTCATGGCGGCGGGCTGGTTCGCCCTCTTCCTGGCCTACTTCTTCACCCGGGACGACCGCGAGCTGCGCCACCGGGCGACCCGCTGGCTGGCGGTCTGGTCCCTGGCCTGGCTGCCGCTGGTGTTCGCGGGCTCCCTCTGGTACCACCGGGTGGTGCCGGAGTGGATGCTCGCCAACGTGCCGGTGGCGCTCGCCACCCAGCGGTTCGCGGTCTGGCACGACTCGCTGCTGACCACCCTCGCGGTGATGTCGGCGGTGGTCCTTGCGGTGGCCCTGGCCTGCGCTCTGGTGCCGCACCGGGTGCCGAGGGTCGCGCTGCTCGCACCGTTCGCCGTCACCCTGGTGCTGCTCGGCAGCTTCGAGCGGGTCCGGGAGTTCATCCGCAAGCCCTTCGTCATCGGCGAGCACATGTACGCCAACGGCATCCGCGCCGACGACTACCCGCTGCTCCACGAGGAGGGGCTCCTCCGCCACGCCGCCTACGCCACGGTGCGCGAGATCACCGACGACACCCGGCTGGCGGCGGGCCGCGAGGTCTTCCGGCTGGCCTGCACCCGCTGTCACACCTCCGCCGGGGTCAACGGCCTCGACCGGCGCCTCGCCGCGATGTACGGCCCGGTCGGCTGGGACCGCGAGGTGGTCAAGGGCTACCTGCTCGGCATGCACGTGTCGCGCCCCTACATGCCGCCCTTCCCGGGAACCGACCGCGAGGCGGGCGCCCTCGCCGACTACCTGGTGACCCTCGAGCGCCCGAGCCTGCCGCTGGCGGGCGCGCAGTGGGGCGGCCCCCCGGCTCGCCCCGCCCCGGCCGCGGCGCCCGCGAGCTGAGAGGAGGAAACCATGGACACCCTGCCGCTGCCCCACGACCTGCTGCTGCCGCTGCCCGCCTCGGTGGCCGCTCTCGAGCTGGCGATCGTCGTGCTGTTCCTTGCCCACATCCTGTTCGTCAACCTGATGGTCGGCGGCGCCCTGCTCGGGCTCGTCTACGAGCTGCGCGGCCGCGCGCGACCCGCCCTCGACCGGGTGGCACGGGAGATCGCGGCCACCGTCACGGTCAACAAGAGCCTGGCCGTGGTCCTCGGGGTGGGCCCGTTGCTCGTGATCAACGTGCTGTACACGCTGCACTTCTACAGTGCCAACGTGCTCACCGGCAGCGTCTGGATCCTGCTCGTGCCGGCGGTTGCCGCCGCTTTCCTGCTGCTGTACGCCCACAAGTACAGCTGGGACGCTCTCGCCGAACAGAAGGGGCTGCACCTGGCCCTCGGCGGCGCCGGGACCGCGCTGCTGCTGCTCGTGCCGTTCATCTTCCTGACCAACGTCAACCTGATGCTCTTCCCCGAGCGCTGGGCCGATGTGCGCGGCTTCGCAACGGCGCTGCTGCTGCCCAACGTGCTGCCCCGCTTCGTCCACTTCCTGGTCGCCTCGATCGCGGTGGCGGCGCTGTTCCTCGCGGCCTACCTCGGCCGTCGCCGCTACCCCTTCGACCAGCGCCTGCCCGGGGTGGACCGGGTCGAGCTCCGTCGCGAGCTGCTGACGATCGGGCTCGGCGCCACAGGTTTGCAGCTCATCGCCGGCCCGCTGCTGCTGTTCACGCTGCCGCCCCACGGCATGTCCTGGACGCTGCTGCTGAACATCGCCGGCGGCATCACCCTGGCGATCCTCGCCATGACCCTGCTGTGGAGGGAGATCCGGCTCTCGGCGCCGCACGCCTCGCTCAACTTCTGGGCGGCGGTGGTGGTCCTGACCTTGACCGTCGGGCTGATGGGAACCGCCCGCCACCTGTACCGGGAGCAGGCGCTGGAGCCCCACCGGCAGATGATCGCGGCGCACACCGCCGACTACCGCGCCGCCTGCATCGGGGCGCAGATGCGGCTCGCCGCCGGGGTGCCGCGGCTCGACGGGGCCGAGGTCGTGATGTCCCCCGGCGAGAGGACCTTCCGCACCGTCTGCTTCGCCTGCCACGACCTGAAGCAGCGCCGGGTCGGCCCGCCCCTGACCGAGATCGTCGGGCTGTACGCCGACCAGCCCGATGCCTTCATCGCCTGGGTCCGCGCTCCCGGGCGCAAGCGGCTCGACTACCCCGAGATGCCGCCGATCGCCCTGACCGACTCCCAGCACCGGGAGGTCGCCCGCTTCGTCCTCGAGGAGGCCCTGGCGCCGGCCCGGCCCGAGCCGGATTCCGCCGACGGCCAGGCCTCCTGATCCTCCCCTACGGCGCCGGCGCCGACCGGCCGGACGTCATCGGTCCTCGGCTCTGCCGACCGCCTGTCGGGCCTCGACCATCATCGCCGTGAAACCCTCGCGGTCGCCCGCGGCCGCCGCCTCGAGCCAGTCCTCGAGCGCCCGCGCCATCCAGCCCCCGGCGGCGGGAGTGAGCCAGTTGAGCGCCTGGATGTCGCGCCGGTTTCGGTCGAGCAGGGCCTGAGGGTCAGCGGGGACTGGGGGCGGATGTATGGTGACCTCCGGGAGGCCACCGGTCGCGGCGGAGCGCCCGCCGTCGCCGGCGGGCCTCGGTGTGGATCAGCTCACACGGACAGCCGCCGGCCCCGGACCCGGGTCCGATAGCTGCCGGCGAACGCCACGACGCCGCTCATGCCGGGCAGCCTACCCCACCACCGGCGGGCCCGCAACCAGGGCGCCCGGTCGCTATACTCGTCGGGTGAGCTTCCGCGATCGGCTGCTGGCGAGCCTGCGGGCGCTGGGTCCGGTGCTCGAGGTAGAGGGGGTGCTGGTGGTCGGCTCGGAGATCCCCAACCTCCTCGAGGCGGGCGCCGCGTCGACCCTGGTGGTGTCGGAGGACGTCGACATCGCGGTGCCGGTGGCCAGTCACGCCGCCGTCAAGGACAGGCTCCGCCACGTGCAAGGGCTCGTCCCCTCCGCTGACGAACCCTCGGTGTGGCTGCCGACCACGGACGAGGCGATCGAGGTCAACTTCGTGGGACTCGACCCGGCACTCGTCGACGTCGACGACAGCTACGTGTTGGCCGACGATCTGCTGCCCTTGCTGGTGTTCGGCCAGCTGTCACTGCTCCGCCCGGGACGGGTTCTCGAGGTCGAGGGTCTGCGCATCCCGCTGCCGCGGCCCGCGGGCCTGATGGTGGAAAAACTGCTCACCGACCGCTCCGGGGTCAAGGGAGACCGCGACCTCCTGGTCGTGCTCGGTGTGCTCCTGACCAGCGGCGAGAGCGACCTCGCCGACCTCGTCACGGTCTACCGCTCCCTCGCTCCCGAGCTGCGCCATACCGTCCGGTCGAACCTGACGGTGCTGTCGTTGCTCGCCCCGGTTGCCAGCATGCCCGACCCGGAGCGGCACCGGGCCCGCATTCGCGACCTTCTCGAGAGGCTCGAGGCCGGCGAGCAGGAATCGTGAACCTGGAACCCCTCGAGCGCCGCGCCCGCCGCCTCCGCTCCAGGGCCGCGATACGCCGCTGGGAGCACCGCCAGCGCCATCTCGCCAAGGGCGTCTGGTACCGGCTGCGTCGGGTGCTGGTCGATGCCCGCGCATGCTGGGCGATCTCCGAGGACGAGGCGGCGCGCCTGTGCGCCGAGGGTTGGGAACCCGAGCCTGCCGGGCTCGAGCTGGCGCCGCCACGGAGGCTGTTCGTGCTCCCGGAGGACCGAATCGAGGCGATCACGGAACGCGAGCCCCTTCGCGTCGGTCTCACCGCCGAGCTGCTCACGGCCCCCGCGGTGGTGATGACGCGGCTCTGAGGCCGGCCGCCCGGTCAGAGGCCGCCGACGAAATCCCGCACCCTCGCGACGATCGCCTGCGGCTGCTCGATCACCACCGCGTGTCCGGCGCCCTCCATCACCTCGAAGCGGGCGCCAGGGATCACCTCGGCCAGGGCGCGGGTGCGGTCGAGGGGGATGAAGCCGTCCTCGCCGGCGGCGATCACCAGGGTCGGGCAGCGGATCGCGGCGAGCTCGCGGGCGTGGTCGAGGCCCTCGGCCAGGGTCAGGAGGTCGACCAGGCCCTCGACCCAGCGCCGGGGCAGCACCGCGATCTGCTGCCGGCGCAGCTCGCGCTCTGAGCGATGGGCCTCGAGCCAGGCCCGGGAGTAGACGATCGGCTCGAGGGTGTCGGAGAGCACCGAGGCGTCGGCGCCGGCAAGGATCGCCTCCGAGGCCGCGCGCCAGCGCCGCACCTCTTTGGCCATGCCCTCGGTGAAGCCGTCGGCCGAGGCGATCGAGACCAGCGAGCGCACCAGCTCGGGTCGACGGGCCGCCAGCAGGGCCCCGACGACGCCGCCGAAGGAGGTCGCCAGCACGTGCACCGGGCCGAGCCCGAGGTCCTCGAGGAGCTCGGCGACGTCGTCGACGTGGCCGTGGATCGACGGGTGCGGCGGCCCCGGCGACATGAGCTGCCCGCGCAGGTCGCAGCGCACGACCCTGAAGCTCTCCTCGAGGGGCCCGGCCACCGGCTGCCACGACGCCGCCGACATGGCGATGCCGTTGAGCAGCAGCAACGGCTCCCCGGTCCCCCGGACCGAATACGTGATCCCCAACTCGTCCTCCACTCCCCCGATTCGCGCGGCGAATCGGGCTAGCCGAACGCCTCGAAGTCCAACGCCTTCTTCGTCATGAACCGGCGGAGGGTGCCGAAGAACAGGTCCGGCTTCTCGATGTAGACGACGTGCCCGGAGCCCGCGACCTCGAGGTAGCGGGTGTGCGGCAGGATGTCGAGAATCCGCTGCTGCTGCCACAGCGGGATCGCCCGGTCCTGCCCGCCGGCGATCATCAAGGTCGGGGTCTGGATCGCGCGGTACTCGGGCATCCGGTCGTCGAGGGCGGCGAAGAAGGGATCCTGCGCCTCGGTCAGGCGGATCAGGCAGTGACGCTGGTCGACGTAGCGGTCGTAGAAGCGCTGCCGCATGGCCTGGAACTGCTCCGGCGGGATCGCCGCCGCGAAGGCCTCGCCGAAGATCTTCTCGTACATGTAGTGGGTGTAGAGCCCGAAGACCTCGTCCGTGGAACGGTAGAAGCGCAGGGAGATGTCCTGGTAGAGCTCGAAGAGCTTCTCCCTGGACAGCAGGATGCCGGACAGCACCAGGGTGTGGAGCCGCTCCTGGTACATGCGGGCGAACTCCAGGGCGATGAAGCCGCCGTAGGAGATGCCCATCAGGTGGAGCTTGCCGACGCCGTTGGCGTCCATGATCAGGGTCAAGTGGCGGGCGAAGTCGGTGATCGAGTAGGGCACGTCGTGGGTCGACGACTCGCCCTGGCCGAGGTAGTCGTAGAGCAGCACGTCGTAGCGGTCGACCAGCCTCGGCAGGAAGCCGTACCAGGCCTTGGTGTGCATGGCGAGCCCGTTGAGCAGGCAGCAGCACTCCCGGTCGCCGGTGCCGTGGTACTCCCACCACACCCGGAACCCGTCCACCTCCAGATGCCCCGACCGCAGCGGCACGACCTCACCAGCCATCATCTCCCTCCCTTCGAAGTCGATGTTTCACCACAGAGACACAGAGGCACAGAGGAGCGACTCGGATCCCGCGACGGTTCACGAAGTGATTCTCCACGAGCTCTTTGAGTGGGCTACTTCCAGAAAGCGCCGGAGGAGCGACGGAGCCAAGACCCGGCAGCACAGAGGGTCACCGAGAGAAATCCTCTGTCTTCTCTGTGTCTCTGTGCCTCTGTGGTTCATGGCCCTCCTACGCGCGCTTCAGGACGGTGCACACGGAGGCGCAGATCGGGCCGCCGATGTTAAAGGTGGCAGCCATCTTCGGGTTCGCCACCTGCAGCCCCGCCGGCGCCTTGCCGAGCAGCTGCCAGGCGCACCAGCCGATCATCGCGACGCCGGTGGCGCCGACCGGGTGGCCCTTGGCGATCAGGCCGCCGGAGGTGTTGACGCCGCACTCGCCGCCCGGCGCCGCCTTGCCCTCGACCCAGTAGCGGGCGCCCTGGCCCGGCGCCGCCTTGCCGATCACCTCGGTGCCGATGGCGCCCATGACGGTGAAGCAGTCGTGGATCTCGGCGACGTTGACATCCGCCGGGCTCGCCCCCGCCATGGCGTAAGCCGCCTGCATCGCCCGGTTGGCGCCGGCCGGCCGCAGCACGTCCCGGCCCTCCTTGCGCAGGGCGTCGGTAGCCTGGCCCCAGCCGGCGATCTCGACGCAGTCGGCCCGGGCCACGCCGAGGCGCTGGAGCCCCTCCTCGGTGGCGAGGATCAGTGCGCCGTAGCCGTCGGTGATCTGCGAGCAGTCGTAGGTCTTCAGCGGCAGCCCTTCGACGATGTAGCGGTTGCGCCCCTCAGGCGTGGCGGCCTCGTCCAGCGACACCTTGATGCCGTTCATCTGAGCCAGCGGGTTGAGCTGGGCGTTGGCGTACTCCTGGGCGGCGATCGTCGCCAGGTCACGCTCGGTCACGCCCCAGGCCGCCATGTAGTCGCGCATCACCTCGGCGAAGAGGTGCGGGAAGACGTAGACCTTGCCGACCCGCTCGTCGGGATGGGAGAAGTAGCCCAGCACCTTGCCGATCAGGGCGCCGTCCATCTTGCCGACGTCGTCGCGCATCTTCTCGTAACCCACCGCGATGCCGGTCTCGCCGAGACCCATCTGCAGCTTGGCGATCACCGACAGCGCCGCCTGACCGCCGGAGGCGCAGGCGTTCTCCACCGCCTCGATGGGCTTGGTCGCCATCCCCGGCACGTCGGCCATGAGGCCCGACAGCAGACCCTGCTCGTTGAGCGACAGGTTGCAGGTGGCGCCGGCCGAGCCGACGTCCAGGGCGGCGGGCTCGACGCCGATGGTGCCGCAGGTCTCCGTGACCGCGTTGGCGACGATCTTCGGAATGCTCAGGTCGAGCAGCTTGCCGAACTTGGACTGGTGGTAAGCGGCGATGTAGATCTTCTTCATTCCGTGGGTCCTCCTTGGGTGAAGCTGTCAGCTGTCAGCCGTCAGCCGTCAGCTGTCAGCTCCCCGCCCGCCCGCGGCGAGGTGGCCACAGGGGGCTGAGAGCTGACGGTCGACGGCTGAAAGCTCATTCTGCGGTCTCTCCTCGTTCGTGCCACATCTTCGCGAGTTCGGCCTTGACGACCTTGCCGTAGGCGGTGCGCGGCAGCGCGTCGACGACCACCAGCTCGCGGGGAATCTTGTAGCGGGCAAGACGTCCGGCGAGGTGGACGCCGAGCTCGTCGGCATCCAGGGTGGCCCCCTCCGCGGTGACCAGGAAGGCGACACCGACCTCGCCCCAGGTGTCGTGGGGCACGCCGATCACCGCTGCGTCGGCGACCGCCGGATGCTGGAGCAGGACGTTCTCGATCTCGGCCGGGTAGACGTTGACCCCGCCGGAGATGAACATGTCCTTGGCGCGACCGGCGATGTAGAAGAAGCCCGCGGCGTCGCGCCGGGCCATGTCGCCGGTGTGGAACCAGCCGTCGCCGTCGCGGGCGGCGCCGGTCGCCTCGGGGTTGTTCCAGTATCCCGAGGAGACGTGGGACCCGCGGAAGACCAGCTCGCCGACCTCGTCGACCGCCGCCTCGGCGCCGTCCGGACCGAGCACCCGGGCCTCGGTGAACATCAATGGCCGGCCGATCGAGCCGGCGTGGCGCCACGCCTCCTCGTCGGTCATCGTGAAGCAGTTCACGCCCACCTCGGTGAGCCCGTAGCCCTGGCGGAGCACCACCCCCCGCTCCCGGAAGACCTCCACCAGGTGGCGGGGCAACGGCGCCCCGCCGGAGATGAACCAGCGCACGTGACGAAGGTCGACGGCGGCCATCTCGGGGGCGTCGGCGAGCAGCTTCCAGATCGTCGGCACGCCCAGCACCACCGTGCAGCGCTCGGCCTCGATGGCCCGCCAGACCTCGCCGGCGTCGAAGGAGGCGTGCAGCACGATGGCGCCGCCGGCGGCGATCAGCGGCGTCAGGAAGGCGCCGAGACCGCCGGCGTGATACAGCGGCGTGAAGATCGGCGACCGGTCGTCTTCGCCGAGCTGCCAGTTGAGCACGGTGTTGTAGGCGTTCCAGGCAACCATCCGGTGGGGCGTCACCACGCCCTTCGGCCTGCCGGTGGTGCCGCTGGTGTAGAGCAGGCAGTAGGGGTCCTCCGGGCGCGGCCGCTGCAGACCGCAGCCGCCGTCGCTCTGGCCGGCGACGAGCTCCTCCAGAAGGTCGTCGCGGGGCTCGAGCCGCTCGTCCAGCGCCACCCAGCGCTCGACCTCCGGGCAACGTGCCTTCAGCTCGCCGACCGCCGGCCCGAACTCACCCCCGAAGAGCACCGCCCGGGCGCCGGCGTCGGCCAGGATCTGCTCGAGCTCGGGGACCGTGAGACGGGTGCTGAGGGGTACCAGCACCAGGCCGCACTTGCCGGCGGCGAAGAAGGCGTCGAGCAGCTCGAGACGGTTGTGGGCGAGCACCGCCACCCGGTCGCCCGGCTTGAGCCCCAGGCCGTAGAGCAGGGCCCGGCCGCACAGCCGCGCCCGCCGGTCGAGCTCGGCGTAGCTCAGGCGGCGGCCGGTGGCAACCTCGACCAGGGCCTCGCGCCCCGGTGAGACTCTCGCCCTCTCGCCGAGCAGGTCGCCGTGGATCATGGTTCGGGCTCCTCCGTCACAGCGCGGTCCTCGGTCGGCGGCGCCAGCGGCGCCTCCAGCAGCACCCGGCGGAGCGCCTCGACGGTCACCGCCGGGCACTCCCGATGGGGCACGTGCCCGCAGTCTGCGAGCACCGTCAGGCGGACCGCCGGCAGCCCCGCCTCGAGGCGGCGGGCGTACTCGAGGGTCATCAGCTGGTCGGCGTCGCCCCACACCAGCTCCACCGGCGCCCGGATCTCGGCGAGCTCGTCCTCGCTGAGCAGGTAGGGCATCATCTCGGCCGCGGTCTCGGCGAGGCGCGCCGCCGGCCCGGTCCCTGACCGCCGGGCGATGTCGTCGAGCACGAAGTCCGGCACCGAGCCGCTCGACGGCCCCATCAGCCGGGACATGGTCTGCCGAGCCGCCTCCCGAGTGGCCGGAAACAGGTCGACCTGGGGATCGACGACCTGCAGCGGGCCGCCGTTGACCGCCACCACCGTCGCGACCAGCTCCGGGCGCTCACGGGCGACGAGAAAGGCCATCCAGGCGCCGAGGGAGTTGCCGACCAGGACCGC
>CAZKKP010000019.1:0-14150 GCA_964553295.1 uncultured Thermoanaerobaculia bacterium
CGTTGAGGAACTTGTAGCCGCAGCCGACGGCGAGGTCGGCGCCGGCGCCGTTCAGCTCCACCGGCAGCGCGCCGGCGGAGTGGGCCAGGTCCCAGAGCGCGAGCGCCCCGGCATCGTGGGCAAGGGCGGTCAGCCGCGCCATGTCGTGGACCTCACCGGTGCGAAAGTCGACGTGGGTGAGCATCACGACGGCGACCCGGTCGTCGAGGGTCGCCTCGAGTTCCGAGCGCTCGACGAGCCGGAGCTCGGCGCGGTCGCCGAGCAGGGCGGCGAGCCCCTCGGCGACGTAGAGGTCGGTGGGGAAGTTGGCCGTCTCGGAGAGCACGACGGGGCGTCCTGGTCGCAGCGCGAGCGCCGCGACGAGCACCTTGAACAGGTTGACCGAGGTCGAGTCGGCGACCATGACCTCCCCCGGCCCGGCGCCGATGAGCGGTGCGATGGCGTCGCCGACCTTCGAGGCCAGGTCGATCCAGCCGTGCACGTTCCAGCTCGAGACCAGGCCCGCGCCCCACTCCTCGCGCACCACCCGTGCGACCCGCTCCACCGCTGCCCGCGGCAGCGCCCCCAGGGAGTTGCCGTCGAGGTAGACCACCCCCTCGGGCAGCAGGAACAGCTCGCGCGCCCAGACCAGCGGATCCGCCGCATCCAGCGCCGCCGCCTCCTCTCGCGTCCGCGGCAGGTGAGTGTCGTTGCCGATCATCCGCCCAGTCTAGCCCCGCCCCTCACCCTGGCGCCATGTCCCTGCTCCGGGCCTCTCCCGGCCCACGAGTCCCGCGATCTGGGCCACATTTCTTCACCACCAAGACACCAGAGACTCTCGGAGAAACCACTTCGCACGATGTCGCGGAATCCGCGCCGCCTCTCTGTGCCTCCGCGCCTCTGTGGTTCACCCTCCACTTCTGGGATGCGGGAGCTCGGTCCACGCTGTGCCTCTGTGGTGAATACACCGGCGGTTGGGCGCCGCGCCGCCCGCGGCCGCGATCGGCCGCCGAGAGGGAAGACCACGATCGGGTCACTCCAGCCGCAGCCGCCGCCGGAGGCGACGGGCGAGGTCGGTGGTGACGGGGCCGGCCGCGCCGTCGCCGACCCCTCGTCCGTCGAGGATGCGCACCGGCATTGCCAGCAGCGAGGTGGCGGCGATGAACACCTCCTCGGCGACCCGGAGGTCGGCCACGCGGACGTCACCGTAGTGGAGCTCGACCCCGGCATCGTCGGCGGCTTCGGTGACGAGCTGGGAGGTGGTGCCGGGCAGCAGGTGGCGGGACGGGGCCGGGGAGACGATGCGACCACGTCGGACCACGAAGAGGGTGCTCGAGGCGCCCTCGCGGACAGTCCCGTCGGGGGCGACCAGCAGGGCCTCGTCGGCCCCGTTTGCCGCCGCGGCGCGCTTGGCGAGCACCGCCGGCAGGAGCATGGTCGTCTTGTAGTCGCAGCGCGCCCAGCGCTCGTCGGGCAGGGTGATCGCCGACATCCCGCGCTCGACGTCGACGGCCCTCGGGAAGCGGTGGGGAGTCAGGTAGGCGAAGAAGCAGGGGTGCGGTGGGGCCAGGTGACGCCGGAGCACCGCACCGCCTGTGAGCTGGGCGTAGAGCAGGCCCTCCGTGAGGCCCTCCGCCTCGATCAGGGCGCCGGCGATGGTGTGCCACCCGTCGATGTCGGGCGCCCCGTCCTCGAGCCCGAGGGCGCGGGCGCCCTCGGCCAGGCGCGCGGCGTGGGCCGCGACGTGGCGCGGCGCCCCGGCGGTGATCGGCAGCACCTCGTAGAGGCTCTCGCCGAGCTGCAGCCCGCGGTCGCAGATCGGCACCACCGCCTCGGCGAATGGCACCAGGCGGCCGGCGAGCCAGGCGACGGTGGGCGGCGACGACATCCGCGCATTCTACGCCCAGCCGGTGGTCCCGACCCGGCCGACCCGGATTCGCCGGATCCCGCAGCCGGGCGCCCGTGTGACTGGTGTCTCAGAGGTCCGGGTCGGCCGGACACCTGCCGGCGGCCTCACATCGGCTCGATCAGGATGTACTCGAAGCTCCCGGCGATGGACTTCCCCCCGGGGCGGATCTTCGCCGGGCCGGCGACCTCGCACAGGACGTAGCGCCGGTTCCCCACCATCACGGCCTGCTCGTCCGGGTAGACCTGCGCCTCGACCCCGATGAGCGCGTGGCCGGGGACCAGGATGAAGATCAGGCTCGTGGGGAAGCGGCGCCACAGCGAGGCGAACGCGACCGACTTGGAGTCGCAGTCCCCCTTGCCCGAGACGAGGACGTCGGTAGGCACGCGCAGCCCGAACCTCCGGCGACCGTCGTCCTCGTCCTGGGGGACCTCGTACTCCAGCTCCTGGAGGAAGGCCAGGAGGAGCCCCATGTACTGCCGCACCGACGAGCCGCGTCCCGCCTCATAGAGCGCCTGGAAGCAGTCCGACAGGGGCTGTGTCCCCTCGGTGACCAGCTTCTCGTAGTCGATCTTGAGCTTGCGGTCCTCGAGCTTCAGCCCGTGGCGGGCGTAGATCGCCTGCCGGATCGCCTGGTCGCGGCGGTCCAGTTCCTGGTCGATCCAGACCTTGAGGTCCTCGATGGCCGCGCGCGCCCGGACCCTTTCCGCCTCGTCCATGCCTCCGGGCAGCTTCCACGACCACTGGTAGCCGCCCATCCCCGTGAACTCGATTCGAAAGTAGGGGGCAACGCGGCGGGCGGCGATCTCGGCGTCCAGGAGCCTGGCGAGCTCGCCGTTCAGCTCGGTCTGGAGCTCCTCCGGCGAGTAGCCGAAAGCCGCCCGCTCGGCCTCGTGCACGGCACGGTCGACGTGGCAGGCAATGCGGTGCGTGCGGCCGTGGTAGTCGACGAACCCGAAGCTGAGCCGCCAGCGCGGCCCGGCTTCCTCGCGCGAGTGCTCGCGCAGGGCCCCCGGGTTCCGCTTGAAGGTCTCGGGCAGGGCCTCCGGCGCGGGAGGGGCCTCGGGTCTGCCCTCGCGCCGGGGCAGGTCGAGGAAGGCGAGGCCCCCCGCTACCAGCCAGGTGAGGGCGAGGAGGCCGAGGCCGGCCAGGCAGCCGCAGCCGCGGCCCGGTCGCGTGGGGCCGGCGCTCACGGGAGCGTGACGATGCCGCGCCGGCCGAAGGGGACGAGGGACCGAGACAGGTCTTCCATTCCCTCGTTCAGTACGGCTGTAATCGCGAGCAGGACGAACGCGTAGAAGATCGCGACGGCCACATTGTCGCGGTGGATCTCGGCGTGCTCGTCGAGACCGCGAGTCATTCGCGTGAAGAGCAACGACGCGAGCGCGGTGGAGCCGAAGGCGACAACCGTCAGCAGCGAGACGACGCCGGCGCAGCGCGCCGCCGCCACGAGCGCCTCGCCGATCGTCGGGGGCTCGAGGAAGAGCTCGCGCACCATCACCATCACCGGGTTCACGGCGTGGCGCAGGAGCACCGCCTGAGCGAGGAGGATCGCGCCCAGCGAGATGGCGATGGAGCGGTGCCCGCCCCTCAGCAGACCCTCCTCGTCCACCTCCCGCGTGATGAAGGCGTTCGCGCGATAGACCAGGAAGACAAGCAGGGCCGCCGTCACGATGGCGACGCCGTAGGCGACCATGCCCGCCGCGACGACCGCTGGGTCGAATCGTCCTTCCATGAATGCCCTCCGATAGGGCGGCAACGTGGCGCGTCCCCGCCGACATTCCCGCGCCGGGGGGCCACCGCCGCGGCCCGACGTCAGCAACCGGGCGCCCAGCGGAGGTGCCGCCGTTCTCCGCACGCGCGCCACGGGCGCCGGAGAGGTCTCGTCCGGCCCAGGAGCATGGGCGGGCTCGGAGGTCCGCGGGGCTTTGGCTACAATCACAGGGAGCTGGGGGAGGCGCCGATGAGATCGTCCTGGATGAATCGCCGGGATCGTGCCGCAGCCGGCGAGACGCCGCACCCGCGGCCTCTTCCCCACCTCGCAACGCCCGACGTGCCGTGCGCGAGGCCCGTGCGCGGTGAGAATCGCCCTTGCGATCGGGAGCGGCGCTGCGCTGCACGCGGGACACAGCACGGTGTGACCTCTGGGCTGATGGAGGCGCTCTGGGTGGCGTTGGTCGTGGTGGTGGCGTTCGTGCCGACGGTCGGGATCGCTCATGGTACCGACGTGGTGGCGACCCTGACCCGTCGGGTGGAGGTGGAGCTGGCGATGGTGGTGGAGGCGAGCTACCACTCGGGGCGGCCGATGGCCGGCGCGCAGGTGACGGTGCTCGCGCCGGGCGCGCCCGAAGTGCCGTGGCTGGTGGGGGAGTGCGACGGGGACGGGCGGTTCGAGTTCGCCCCGCCCGCCGACCGTCCCGGAGTCTGGACGGTTCGGGTGGCGCACCGCGGCCATGGCGGCCAGGTGTCCGTCGAGCTTGCGGCACAGGATGCGGCGACCGACCCGGCGGTGCTGCGGGCCGAGGCGTCGTCGACGCCGCACCTGACCGGGCTGCAGAGGTTCGTCATGGGCGCCTGCGTCGTCTGGGGGTTGACCGGCACGGCCCTGTTCTTCAGCCGGCGCCGAGGCTGATGCACGTTCCCGACGGGATCCTGCCCCCAGGGGTGTGCGCTCTCGGCTACCTGGCCGCCGCGGCGGGCGCGGCCGCGTCCCTGGCGGTGATACGCCGGCGCCCGGATCCGCACCACGGGGTCCCGAGAGCGTCGATGCTCGCCGCGGTGTTCTTCGTGGCGTCGTGGGTCCACGTGCCGGTGCCGCCGGCCAGCGTGCACCTCGTGCTCAACGGGCTGCTCGGGGTCGTGCTCGGGCCCTTCGCCTTCCTGGCGATCCTCGTCGGCCTCCTCTTCCAGGCCGTGCTGTTCCAGCACGGGGGGCTGACGACGCTCGGGGTGAACGCGACGTTGATGGGATTCCCGGCGCTGGCGGTCGGCGGCGTGTTCGGGCTCGGCTCGGGCCTGTGGGCGCCGAGCCGCGGCTGGGCCACGGCTTTCGGCTTCGCCGCAGGGCTGCTGGCGATCATGCTGTCGGCGCTTGGCTTTGCCGCCGTGCTGGTGACGACGGTGCCGGCCGAGCTCGACGCCTCGCTGCGCAGCACCGGGGTGACGGCCCTGACCCTGGCCCATCTCCCGCTGGCCGCGGTGGAGGGGGTTTTCACCGCCATGGTGGTGCTGTTTCTCCGCCGGGTGCAGCCCGATCTGCTCTACGGATGGCGCCGGTGATCGACCTGGACCGCCACGGCGGCCTCGACTCTCCGGTGCACCGGCTCGAGCCGAGGTGTCGGCTGCTCGGGTTCGCGGCGCTCATCGCGAGCTTCGCCGCGGTCCGGAGCCCGGTCGTGCTGGCGCCCGCCCTGGGCCTGGCGGTCGTCGCGGTGGTGGCCTCGCGGCTGCCGTGGATCTTCGTCGTCCGCGGCTTGAGGACGCCCATGACCCTGGTGCTCGCTCTCGGTCTGCTGCTGGTCCTGGCCCCCGGCGGCGAGGTCTTTGCCACGCTGGGGCCACTGGCGATCCACACCGACGGTCTGCGCCAGGTCGGGGTGATCCTCGGCAAGCTGGCGGCAATCGGCGGCGTGGCGCTGGTGCTGTTCGGCTCGGCGCCGCTGCCGACCACGGTGGTGGCGATGCGCCGGCTGGGCCTGCCGGCACTGCTGGCGGACATGGTGGTGTTCTCGTGCCGGGCTCTCCCTGAGATCGGTGTGGATCTCAAGACGATGCGAACGGCGGCCGGGATGCGCGGCGTGCGCTGGCACGGTCGGCGACCGCGGGCGCCGTCACGGCTCGGGACCCTGGCGCGGATGGTGGGCAGCCTGTTCGTGATCTCGCATGCCCGGGCCGAGCAGGTCCACCGGGCGATGCTGTTGCGCGGGTACTCCGGTGACGCGCCGCTGGGTCCGGCGAGGTCGGTGAACGCAGCGAGCGCCGTGTTCGTGACCCTGGCGGTGCTGGCCGCCGTGGGGCTGGTCGTGGCCCAGTGGCAGCTGGGGTCGGCGCCATGACCGAGGAGGTGGAGCCCGGCTCGGGCACGAGGGCGCACCTTGAGGTCCGCGATCTGCAGGTGTCCTTCGCCGATCGAGCTCAGGTGCTGCGGGGCGTGACCTTCGAGGTCGCGCGCGGCGAGCGGGTGGGGGTGGTGGGCCCCAACGGCGCCGGCAAGACGACCCTGTTCCTGGCGTTGAGCGGTGTCGTGACGCCCGCAGGCGGAACCGTCAGCATCGACGGGGCGCCGGTCCGGCCGGGGAGGTTCAGGCAGGACGTGGGTCTCGTCTTGCAGAATCCGGACCACCAGCTGTTCTGCCCGACGGTGGAGGAGGACGTCGCCTTCGGGCCGCGCAACCTCGCCCTGCCGCCGGAGCAGGTGAGCGCCCGGGTCGCCGAGGCGATGGCCGAGACCGGCGTGGCCTCCCTGGCGTCGCGGGCGCCGCACCACCTGTCGGGCGGCGAGAAGCGGATGTGCTCGATCGCGGCGGTGCTCGCGCTGCGACCACGGCTGATGGTCTACGACGAGCCGTCAGCGAGCCTCGACATCCGCTCCCGCCGGCGCCTGATCCGGTTCCTGCTCGCCTCCCGGGCGACCTGCCTGATCGCCTCCCACGACCTCGAGCTGGTGCTCGAGATCTGTCCCCGCGCTCTCGTCGTCGACGAGGGCAGGATCGTGGCGGACGGCCCGACCCGCGAGATCATGAACGACGCGGCCCTGATGGAGCGCCACGGTCTGGAACGACCCCACTCCCTGGTCCCCCACTCGGTGTCCCACCACCGTCCGTAGAGTGCTACGGTCCCGGGCAGGAGATGGAGACTCCCTGCCGCGAGAATCGGCGGACGAGGAATCGCCACGCTCCCGTGACAATCCTCGACCTGAACGTCAACCCTCGAGAGTGGGGTGGGGCGACGCCCTGTCGACGTGAGCGAGGCTGCTGCGCCTCACTCCACCGAGAAGCTCTGCAGCTCGCCCGAAACGAGCTGGGGCCCTATGAAGAAGTGGTCCATGGTCGGCTCGGCGGACGCCGGGGTGTCCAGGACTTCAAGGTTGATGGACGGTTGATGGACGTGAGTGTAAGGTCGGCGATGAACCCGCGGAAGGTCGTTCCTCTCGGCGGCGTCAACGTGGGGTTGGTGCCATCACTGACGGTGGCGGTACCTCCTGGTTGGTGTGGTCGCCGTTGACGTCGCCTGCGGAGAATCAGCCTCCGGTGGCGTAGACAGTTGTGCCGGTGAAGGTTGCGCGACGTGCGTCAGCTGCGAGGTCATTACCGGAGTGAAGGACGTCGCCTGTGGGCCACGGCGTGATGGTGCACGCGAAGCCGGTGGCGTCGGGGCCCAGCAGAAGACTCGCCTGCCGTTAGCTGCCGCCGGCGTAGCCAGCGAGCTCCTGGAGGGAGTAGGGCCCGACTCCGCCGCGGCGCTTGCGGTATCCTGCCCGGCGCCGCGCGGGCAGAAAGGGATAAAGAGCCGTGACCCACGAGCACCATTTCGGGCAGGCCGAACCGCGGGCCGGGGAGGCTCGCACCCGCCTGGTCGTCGTCCTCACCGCGGTGACCATGGTTGTCGAGGTCGCGGCCGGACTGGTCTTCGGGTCCATGGCCCTCCTCGCCGACGGCCTCCACATGGCGTCCCACACCGCGGCTCTCGGGCTCGCCCTGGTCGCCTACGTGTACGCCCGCCGCCACGCCCACGATCGACGGTTCTGCTTCGGCACCGGGAAGGTCAACGCTCTCGCCGGGTTCGCCAGCGCCCTGGTGCTCGCGCTGTTTGCACTGATGATGGCGGGCGAGAGCGTCCGCCGGTTCCTGGCGCCGGTGCCCATCAGGTTCGACGAGGCGATCGTCGTCGCCGTCCTCGGGCTGGTGGTGAACGGGCTCAGCCTCGTGATCCTGCGGGATCGCCACGACCACGGTCCACACGAGGGGCACCATCACGACCACAACCTGCGCGCAGCTCACCTCCACGTGCTGGCCGATACGCTCACATCCCTGCTGGCGATCTTCGCCCTGCTCGCCGCCAAGCACCTCGGCGCCGTGTGGATGGACCCCGCCATGGGCGTGGTCGGAAGTGTGCTGGTGGCCCGCTGGGCCTGGGCTCTGGTCAGGGACACTGGAGCCGTTCTCCTCGACCGGCAGGCGCCGGACGACGTGCTCGGGGAGATCACGCGCGCGGTCGAGTCAGACGGACGGTTCACGGTCCGAGACCTCCATGTCTGGACCATCGGCCCCGGCTGCCGCTCCCTCATCCTCTCGGTGGAGTCGCGAGCGTCGTGCCGGAGATCAGACGTCGTCAGACTGATCCCCGATGACCTTCATCTGGTGCATCTGACGATCGAGATCGACTGAGAGCTCTCTGCCGGGTGGCAGGGCCGTTTTTCAGACCAGTCCGCCGGCCCGGCGCCGGCTGACGGCTCGGTCGTGGCCGGTGGTGGGCGCCGGCCCGGCCCTACTTCTTCCGGCTGTAGATGAGCTCCATCGACTTGAACTCGCCCTTGGGGCCTTGCTCGAATGCCTCGTGGACCTCCCGGTCGGCCTCGAGGGTGAGGGTCATCCGACTCTTCTTCGGGCTGCCGGTGATCGGGTCGTTGTAGGTCCCGGAGAAGTTGCAGGCGCCTTCGGCGCAGCTGCCGTGGGCGAGCATGATTCCGGTGCTCATGCTGTCGACCCAGGTCGACCAGTAGTTGCCCGAGACGTTGTCGAAGCCGGTCATGGCCGTACCCTCGAAGGTCTCACCCATCCACTCGCTGGTCACCTCCTCGACGAGGATCCGGCCGCCGAAGATCATCCGCCGCTCGGCGGTGCCGGTGAAGTGCGACGGCGGCATCTCGGGGCCCATCCATGCGGTGCCGCTGAACGTCCAGCTCCCGGCCATTGCGGCCAACCCCTCGTGCTCCGGACCCGGCGTCGCGGCGCGCATCCAGGCAGCCATGTCCTCGGCGCTCATACCCGGGGGAAGCTCGGCCTGGGCCGGCGCCTCCTGGGCACTGGCCGTACCCCAGCTCGCCAGCACTGCGAGCGTCAACACAGCGCACACTCGCCAACTCCTCATGGCTCTCGTCATCTGGCACCTCCTTCGGGAAGGATCATCCTGCGACTCAGTCTACACGATGAACGCCAAGAAGACACCTTCACACTGGTGCCCGCCGCCTGCCGCCTGGATTCATCGCCTGAATCTGCGCCCGAGCCCGCAACCGGCCCCTTCCGGCAGGGGCGAATTGCAGTGCCGGCGTCTCGCCGGCACACGCGGTCGATGCGAGTCGGCACCGGTGACTCGGGAAGGCGCGTGAGGATCCGGGGTCGGGGGTCGGGGGTCAGGGGTCAGCGGGTGGTGGGGTCAGGTGTGGCGCCCGCGGTGGGGGGTTGTCGGTTGCGGGCGCGGGTTCGGGGCCCTGAGCCCTTAGCCCTGAGCCCTGATCCGTGCTCGGGTTCGGAAACACCGCGAACCGCAATCGGCAGGACGAGGGGTACTACGGGTTCGCGCTACAGTGGCAGGGACAGTCTCGGTGGAGGCGGCCATGCCACGGATCGACCGGCTCGAGATCTTCCACGTCGCGGTGCCGATGGCGGCGCCGTTTTACCCCTCCTGGATTCCCGGCTATCCCCAGACCGAGAGCCGGTTCACGCTGCTCAAGCTGACCACCGACGACGGCGCGGTGGGCTGGGCTGCGGGCAACGCCTTCGAGAACGAGCGTCAAGGGCTCGGCAGCCTGCTCGGGCCCTACCTGATCGGCATGGATCCGACCGACATCCCGCGGGTCCGCCAGCTGCTCCGCGAGGCGTCGTTCCTGGGCTGGCACAACCCGTGGATCGAGGCGGCCTGCTGGGACCTCAAGGGCAAGCTGGAAGGCAAGCCGGTGTACCGTTTGCTCGAACCGGAGCTCGACGGTCCGGTGACCGAGGCGAGGGTGTACGCATCCTCGGGTTCGCTGCTGCCGGTTGCCGACCGGCTGGCCTACCTCGACCGGATCCGTGAGATGGGCTTCTCCGCGGTCAAGCTGCGGGTCCACGATTTCGAGCTCGGCGCCGACGTCGCCGTCGTCGCGGCGGCACGTCGGCACGTCGGCGACGACTTCGTCATCGGCGTCGACGCCAACCAGGGCTGGCGGGTGACCCTGGTCGACGATGCCCCGCTGTGGGACCTCGAGCGCGCCACCGAGTTCGGCCGGGCCTGCGAGAGCCTCGGCGTGAGCTGGCTCGAGGAGCCGCTGGACATGCACGCCTACGACGAGCTCGCCGAGCTCAGGCGGCGGATGACGCGGCTCAAGATCTCCGGTTGCGAGCTCAACGGCGGCTGGCACGAGGCAAAGGTCATGCTCGAGAAGGGCAGCCTCGACGTCTACCAGCCCGACGCGACCTTCGGCGGCGGTCTCGGGGGCGCGATGCGGATCGCCAGGGCCTGCCGCGAGCGGGGCCTCGAGTTCACGCCCCACACCTGGACCAACGGCCTCGGCTTCATGGTCAACCTGCACGCCTTCGCCGCCCACCCCGAGCGGACCCTGCTCGAGTACCCCTTCGAGCCTCCGGGCTGGGTGCCCGAGGTGCGGGACGGGATCCTGTCAGAGCCGATCACGGTGCGCCCGGACGGCACCGTGGCGGTGCCCCAGGCGCCGGGGCTCGGCCTGCACGTCGACCCGAAGAAGTTGAGCCGATACGGCGCCCGGTTCTACCAGACGACGCCCTTCAGGCTCGCGCTGCACACGATCCGGAAGAAGGGCCTCAAGACCGCGCTGGAGCTCAAGCGGCGGAAGGAGGAGAGGGCGAGTTCGTGAGGCGCGGGTCGCGTGGCGTTATGATGGTTGCGTCCGGAGCGATCCGGGAGGTCACGCCGATGTCGACGTCACGCGCATGTACCTGTCGGGCCTGATCCACCGCGACCGCCTGTTCGACATCGCCTGCCGCTGGCTGGCCGACAGGGTCGAGCCTGCAGACGGTCGGTTCCTGACCGAGGTCTTCGTCCTCGAGCGCACGATCACGGCGCCGGTGGTGCGCACCTTCGTCGCCGACATCCTGCGCTCGTGCCACCGCGAGGAGCTCTACCTCGAGCGGGTCGGCTCGAAGGACGAGGTCCGCCGGGCGATCGTCGGCGCCGTCACCTACCCGACGCCGCGAGTCGAGGAGGTGATCGACTGGTATCGGCAGCTGCCGGAGGAGTTCTTCCCGAGGACGCCGATCCAGATGAGCCTGGTGACCCTGCGCACCGGCCGACTGGTCGGTCTGATTCGGCGCAAGCGCATCCGGCGCATCGCCGACAAGGTCTCGCGTCACGTCACTGCCCAGCTCGCCGGCGAGGTGGAGACCGTGACCCGCGCCCTCGCCGCGAGTCGGCCGGCGCAGAGTGCCGGCCTGCTGGAGACCCACGGGAACGGCGGCGGACGACCGCCGGGGGTGCTCGGCGCCGCCGAGCGCCTGGTCGCCGACCGCATCCGCTCCGGAAGACTGCGCCTCGACCCCGAGCGCAACCGCGTAGACGACGTCATCGGGGTCAAGATCATCGGCACCGAGGCCGAGCTGGAGAGGGTCGAGAGGTCGCTCGACCAGCGCGAGGGCACCTGGGCCTTCAACCGCGAGGTCCATGGCGGCCGTTACGTCGGCACCCACTACCTGGTCGATCTCGAGCTGCCGCCGCCGGCGGCGATCGTCGCCGGCGCCGCCGGGGTGGACTGGAGCTTCGCCGCCGGCCGGGGCCTCGACCCGGTCGAGCTCGAGGCGAGCTTCCGCGACTACGTGGCCACCGGCAGCCGGACCTTCCGCCTGGAGCTGATCCTGACCTCCTTCGAGCACCTGGTCGAGTCGGAGTTCGGCAGCTGCATCCACGAGCAGCGCATCATGGAGCAGCGCGACCAGGCGAGCGACTTCGGCCGACTGGCCACCAACGCCTCGTGGATCATCGAGTACATGCTGAGGCTCGCGACCTCGCCGACGGTCCACGTCGCCGAGCTGCCGATCAAGATCTGGGGCCGCTACATCCGGGACACCGTCGCCCACGCCATCGCCCGGCTCGACGGGGGGGAGCCCGATGCGTGGCTGGTCCCGACCAGCCACCTCGAGGGCCTGATGCAGCTCTGACGGCCCGGTCAGGGGCGGATGCCCAGCCGAGTGCGGATCTCCTGCCAGAGTTCGGCGAAGGCGCGGGCCGCCGGTTGCGACGGCAAGAAGGCGGCGACGGGCGCCCTGACGACTCCCATCCGTTCGATCACCGAGGCGGTCGGGATCACGGTGCGCAGGAACGACGGGTCTCTGAGGCAGCTCGCGGCGGTCTCCAGGTGCAGCCGCTTGCGGCGGTCGACCATCGACAGGAAGGGGAGCACCGCCGGCCCCTTTCGGCCGCCGATCTGGGCGACGAAGCACCGGACCTGCTCCAGGGTGCGGATCGACAGGGTGCTCGGGATGACCGGCACGAGCACGGCGTCGGCGGCCTCGATGACTGCCTCGGAAACCAGCGACACCGACGGTGGGCAGTCGAGCATGGCGACGTCGAAGCGCCCGGCGAGGGGCTCGAGCTTGCGGGCGAGGCGCCTGGTACCCTTCTTGGCGGCGTCGAGCTCGAGGTCGAGATGGCGAGCCGAGAAGTCGGCCGGCAGCAGCCACAGGTTGTCGATCTCGGTGCGCACCACCAGGTCGCCGAGGTCGCGGGACCGTTTGACGAGAGCGCGCACGCCGCCGGGAAGCTCGGGGGTGGCGCGCAGGTAGAAGGTCGCGGCGCCCTGCGGGTCGAGGTCCCAGAGCAGGGTTCGGCAGCCGCCGCGGGCGGCGGCGTCGCCGAGGTTGACGGCGGCGGCGGTCTTGCCGACGCCTCCCTTGAGGGTCCACACGGCCACGCTCTTCACGGGTCCCTCTCCTCGCCGGCGAGTGCGTCGGCCAGCGGCTGCTGTACGGCGTCGTCCGCGAAGGCGTCGAAGACGTCGTGGAACGCCCGCCGGAACTCCTCGCCGCGCTGCTCGAGGGCGGCGTCGAGGCGGCCCATGGCGAGCAGCGTCTCCGGCGGGATGTCCGGCGCGCCGGACAGCTCGCCGGCGAGCTCGACGAGGTGGCGGCGCTGCACGACCATGTCGTTGAAGCCGCCGAGGGCGTCCTGCAGCGCTTTGAGCTGGCGGATCGCCGGCAGCAGGGCGCGCGCCGGGTAGATCCCGCCGAAGAACTCGAGCAGGTAGCGCAGCTTCTTGCAGTCGATGCGGAGCCGGTGGAGGGCCTCGGCAGGAGGGTCGACGCCGAGCCGTCGGCCGCGCCGGAGCACCCGCCGGACGGCCTTTCCGAGGCGCCGGTCGATGAGCTGGCCCAGTGGTGTGGTCCCCTCAGGGCCTGCGATCTGCTCGAGCGGCAGCTCGAGGAGCTCTCGCCAGCCGACCAGGAGCCGTTGGTAGCGCGTCGAGCGCAGGCCGCGCACCAGCACGGCGCGGGCGCGGCCGCGGCGGCGGCGGATCTGGCGCTCGAGAGGTCCGAGATGGTCTGCGACCGCGGTGGGCAGCAGCGCCCGGGAAGCGTCGAGCTCGAGCTGGTAGACGTCGAGGTCCCGAGCCGGTCCGGTGAGACCGCCGAGCCACTTGAGCCCGGCGAGGTGAGGGGCGACCCCCTCCGCCGTGAGGACTCCCTCGAGCTGGCCGAGGACGGCTCGTGAACGGCGGACCGCGACCCGGAGGTCGTGCAGGAACTCGGAGTCGAGATCGGCGATGGCGCCCGGCGTGTTGAGCTCGACGACCTCCAGCTGGTGGCGCAGGATCGCGGTCAGGGCGCCGGCCGCCGGCTGCCCGGGGACGAGGGGCAGGTCCGGTTTGGCGACGTAGTCGCCGGGGCTTCGGCCGCGGGCGGCCGCGGCACGGGCGAGCTCGTCGGTCGGAGAGGCGACGTGGTCGATCGCGGCGAGCACTGCGGCCAGCGCCCCCGGACCGCCGGGGCCGGGCGCCAGGCGCAGCAGGGTCACGGCCTCGCCGACAGGCTGGTCCGACCCGTCGAGAGGGGTCACGGTCTCGAGGTGGGCGAGCACCGAGGTCGAGCCGTCGCCGGCAAGGAGCCGGGCCGAGCGGCGCTCGAGGCGCACCGCGCCGAGTTCGAGCAACGCTCGCACCTCGAGGATCGGCGTCAGGGCCTCGGCGAGGTGGCCGGCGGGCAGCTCGTCGGCTCGGCGGGGCGGACGGCGCACGGTCACCACGTAGGGGTCGCCGTCGGCCGGCTGCCAGCACAGCTGCAGAGCCCGACCGTCGTCCTCCAGCTCGAGGGCGCCGCCGGCC
>CAZKKP010000019.1:14160-20067 GCA_964553295.1 uncultured Thermoanaerobaculia bacterium
GGCCCGGTGCAACCGCCAGTCGAAGGTGTCGAGATGGGCCCGCCGGAGCCGTTCGTGGCCGATCGGCTCGAGGGCGAGGTCCGGCGCCAGGGCGGCGGCGAGATCGTCCAGCCGCCAACCCGGCGCCACCGCCAGCGTGGTCGGGCAGAAGGTCATCCAGCGCACCGAAGTGGGGGCTACGATAGCATGATCGTGATGAAGCAGGAGATCGAGCGCAAGTTCCTGGTCCGCTGGCTGCCGGAGGAAGCGGCCGGCTGGCGCTGGGCGCCCATCCACCAGGGCTATCTGGCTCTTGAGGAGGACCTCGAGGTGCGGCTGCGGGTCAAGGGCGAGCGCTGCTTCGAGACCGTCAAGAGCGGCCGCGGCATGGTGCGCGGCGAGCTCGAGGTCGAGCTCGCACCGGCTCAGCTCGAGGCGCTGTGGCCGGCGACCGAGGGGCGTCGGGTCGAGAAGGAGCGCGCCGAGGTGTCATGGCGGGGAGCAATACTCGAGATCGACCGCTACCTCGGGCGCCACGCCGGACTGGTGGTGGCCGAGGTCGAGCTCGAAAGCCTCGAGGCGGCCGCCGACTTCGTCCCGCCGCCGTGGTTCGGCGCCGAGGTCACCGGCGACCGGCGCTACGCCAACCGCCGTCTCGCCAGCGACGGGCTGCCGGGGGAGGCGACGTGAGCCCGGGTCCCGAAGCGGCGATTGAGCACCGCCCGGTCGTGACCCGCGACTCCGGCATCGGCGAACTCATCTGTGAACTCTGTCGCACCGTCTACCCGGTCGACAGCGCGAGCCTGCTCGTCGAGGCCGCAGGGGAGGCGCCTCCGGAGAGGGTGAACTGAGGCGCGTTGACGGGTTCAGTCCGCCGTGTCGGTGGTGCTGGTCTTGGACTCGGAGGTCGAGCTCTTTGACTCGCTCGAGTTCTCCGCGGCCTCGGTCTTGGCGGCGGTCTTCGTCGCCTCGCCGGCGCGTCCGCCGGTCCCCTTGCCGTAGTCGGTCACGTACCAGCCACTGCCCTTGAACTGCAAGGCGGGGGCGCTGAGCAGCCGCCGAGCGCGCTCGCCGCATGCGCTGCACACCGTCTCGGGCTGGCCGGAGACGCGCTCGATCCTCTCGAACCGGTGGCCACATGAGGAGCACTGGTACTCGTAAAGCGGCATCGCAGCCTCCAGCCTAGACACTCCAGGGGGGAAAACCACCCCCGGCGACCGGAAATTCTCGCACTTGAGTGTGGTCGTGTCAAGTTCCCTGCGGCAGGCGTTTCGGGGGACTCGGAACGCGGCCGGGAAGCGGCGCTCTGCCACGGTGGTAGACTCGCGGCGTCCCCCGAACTCATCCTGCGGCCCCTGGAGGACGGATGGAGGAGTCGAACGAGGCGGGCGGCGGGTCGTCACGGCCGCTGATGCTGGTGGAGGTCGCTTCGAGCCGGGTGTTCGACCTCGGCCGGCGGTCAGCAGTCACCGTCGGACGGGCGGACACCAGAACCGGCATGATCCCCGACATCGACCTCGGTCCGGTCGACCCCGGCCGCTCGGTCTCCCGAAGGCACGCGCGGCTGCTCGTCGTCGATGCCCGTGTCACGCTCGTCCAGGACCGGGAGACGACCAACGGCACCTACGTCAACGGGATGCGCATCCCGGTCGGGCGCGAGGTACCGGTCCGGGAGGGCGACCTGATCTGGTTCGGCACCGTGGTCTGTCGCCTCGAGCGGCGGGCCGAGGTGGCGTCAAAGGCCCCCGCGGGCCCATCCAGGGCGCCGGACGGCGACACCTCACCGGTGATCAGCAGCGGCGACGGGGCGGCGCCGGCGCGGCCGCTGACGATGCGCATGGCCGCCCCGGTGCTGGCCTTCGGCTTCAACGAGGATCTCGAGTTCGACGGCGTGATCCTGCATGCCCAGACCGAGGACCTCGGCGACGACATCGGCGCAGTGCTCACGGTGGTCTACCGCTCCGGCGCGGTGGTCTACTCCCGCCGATCGACCTACGCTCAGCTCCGGGGGCTGCGCGGTGGCGACCTGACGCCGGCCCAGATGGTGCGGCTGCAGCATCGCGGCATCGTCGTCGGGCTGCGCTCAGGGCGGTTGACGCTGACGAATGGAGGCTCCGGTGGCGGCTGACCAGGCAGGATCCTCGCGGTCGGTGGTGGTTCTCGGCGCGGGGCCGGTGTTCGAGCGGCGGTTCGCCGAGGCTCTGCGGCTCGCGGGGTTCAGACGCCTGGCCTCTGCCGACGAGGGAGGCGCCGCTGCGGTGGTCCTGAGCCACCTGGACAGCGCTGCCGAGGCGACGGAGGCGGCGCCCGAGCCGCACTGGGTCGTGATCGGTGGCCCGGCAGGGGGCGGACCGAGCCTGCCTGCGGAGGTGTCCGCCGAGTCCCTGCTGTTCTTCGTTTCTCGAGCGCTCCCCCTCGAGCGCGATCAGCGACGCGACCCTCGGGTGCTGGCGCCGCTGTTGGTGCGCTATCGGCGCGACGCGGAGGTCGGTGACTCCGGGCGCCGGCCGGCCCGCCAGGGAGAGCTGCTCGACGTCAGTCGCGGCGGCGCCTTCATACGGTCGCTCATGCCACCACGCGTCGGTGAGCGGCTCGAGCTGGAGATCGCGGCCGGGCCGGCGGGGGCGGTCGCCGTCGCCGGGACGGTGGTGCGAGCGTTGCGGGTCGACCTCGAGCAGGGGATCGTGCACGCTGACGGTCGTCCAGGCGTGCCCGTGCCCTCGCACCCCGGATTCGGCGTGGTGTTCGAGCCGGCCGGGACATCGGTGCTCGACCGGCTCGACGCCCTCGTGGCTGTTCTCGCCGGCGCCCCGCCGGCGTGAGCCTGGATCCCGAGCCCGAGCCCGAGCTCGCGAGGCCGGGCCGGGACGGCCGCGAGGCTGTTCCGGGCGGCACTTGGAGAAACCGATGACCTCTGGTAGGTTTTCGGCCGCGATGGCGCCGGCGAGAAACCCGCGACGTGTCCGGTGCTTGCATGGCATCGGGTTGATTCCCCTTCTGACCGCCGTGCTGGCGCCGGGGCTTGGAGCGGCAGTCCCCCTCGATCACGCCCACGTGGCCGTCGAGGTCGACCTGTGCCGCGTCGAGGTCGAGTTTGACGACCTGGGGGAGCCGACGGTACGGGCCACCGACCTTCGCACCGGCGGCGACGTCACCGAGCTGCTCGAGGTCGGTGTCACGAGCGACGGAGCGACCGTCGGTCTCCTCGGTGGAGAGGCTGCGGCCGAGCTGCGCATCGCGATCAGGCTCGTCCTGCAACCGCAGCAGCGGCTGCGCGTCTCGGGCACCCGGCTCGAGGCCTCGATTGTCGCTCGGCCAGGCGGCGACGTCGACCAGGGCGCCCTGCAGTCGCGGTCGAGTCCGACCGACGGCGCCCCGACCGAGCACAAGGAGGATGGAGGGGAGCGGACGCCGAGGTCGGCAGCCTCCTCTCCTGCCGCCGCCCTGATCTCCGCCGATCTGACGGACTCCAGCCTGCGCCTGGAAGGGCTCGCCGGCGATCTCCTGACGGTGAGCCTCGTTGCCGATGGCAGCAACGTGATCGTGGACAGGTGTCTGGCGGGCGTCGACATGAAGCTGGCCCGGAGTGTCGCCCGGATGGTCGAGCACCGCGGCTCGCTCCAGGTCAACGGCGAACGCTCCACCATCGAGCTCGAGGGCGGCGCCGCCGAGTCGACGGTGCAGCTGTCGGGTGGGACGTTCTCTGCTCGTGACGGGTCCGGCACGCTCCAGGTCACGGCTGAGAACGCGAGCCTCCACGTCGAACAGTGGCGCGGCGTGATCCGACTGAACACCTCCGGTGGCGCTGCGGAGATTGCGCGGCCGTCCGGCGCCACCGCCAACCTCACCATGACGGACACCTACGCGCGGCTGCTCGAGGGTTCCGGCACGGTCGACGTGGCCTGTCACGGCGGCTCGTTCGGCGTCGACGGCTTCCGCGGACCGATCGTGGTCAGGTCGTTCGACGGAGCTGCAGTGTCCGCGCGGCAGACCACCGGCGACCTCAGGGTCGACGTCAGCTCCGGCGCCGGTCTGAGGGCCGACGCGGTGGACGGAGCGGTGACGGTGAAGGCTCAGAGCGGTTCCGTGGCCGTCGACCAGGTAGCGAGCCTCGGGCTCGAGGCCGTCGACTCTGATCTCGACCTGCGGCGCGTCGGACGGCTGCGCAACCTGGTCATGCGCGGCTGCACGGCAAGCCTCGACCTGCGCGAGACCCTCGGCAGGCTGGCCCTGACCGCAACGACGCAGTCGCGAGTCGGCATCGACCTCGCGGCGCCCTGCGAGGTCCGCGCCACGGGCGCCGGGGGACTTCTCGGGCGCAACATCTCCTGCTCGGGATGCGACCTGAGGCTCGCCAACCATCCACCTGTTCGAGCGCCACGGAATGTCCCGGGAGTGCGACGTGCCGTGCTCGTGGCGACACTCGACGAGGGCTCGAGCCTCACGATCCGGGGACGCTGACCAGCGGGACGCCGCGAGCCGGTGTCCGGGTCGGCTGACCGTGGTGTACTCGCGCGAGCTCGACGGGGCGATGAGATCGGCCTGAGGGGGCGCCGGGTCTGCCGTCGTGACGCCGCCGCGGCCGGTGTGTCGACGGCACGCTCACAGCCCGATCTCGAGCCAGCCTTCCCGCGTGTTGGTGAAGGAGCGGGAGCTGAAGCACCAGACGACCACCCGCTTCCCCTCGAGATACCCGGGGTCGGCCTGGATCTCCCGGCGCAGGTTGAGGCGGGTCTCGTTGGCGCCGCCGCCGGTGGTCGACAGCACGTCCACCAGGAGCCCGAGCTCGGCGGCGAGCTGGTGCGGCAAGGCCGACTCGAACTGCTTCCACCAGATGGTGTTGGAGTCGCCGATGACGACCACCGGCGAGTCGGGGTGGCGGAGCTCGAGGGGCTCGAGCCCCGACGGCGAGGGCGCCAGGACCCGGCGCAGGGAGATCCGGTCGGCTTCGAGGTCGCTCTCCCCGGTCCGCTCGCTAAGCTCCCGGTAGTGGGCGCCGAAGTGCTCGTGGGAGACCCACTCGAGGTCCAGATGGAGCCGGGACACGCCGCGCCGCCACGGTCTGTCCGCCAGCTCACGGGCAAGCGCCTCGGCGGCGAGGACCACGGCGGCCGGGGTCCAGTGGGTGTCCGAGGGGACGAAGAGGGCGCCCCTGGGATGCCGTCGGTTGACCCGGAACAGGGGACCGAGGTCGACCACCGTCACCCCCTCGCGGCGCAGCTGCTCCAGCAGGGCCGTCTGAGAGGGCAGCAGGTCGCCCGGGTCGTCGCCCTGGGGGGGCTCCAGCACGCCCTCGGGGTAGATCGCCGGACGCACCGGGACCGGCATGAACACGAGCTCGACGCCGCGCGACCGCAGCTCGCGGTAGAAGTGCAGCACGGCCGGAAGCGGGTCGGCCAGGTGGGGTGGGGCGGAGGGATTCGCCCCGGCAGCCAGCTCGCCCCAGAACGGGCCGGCGGCGGCGTAGCGCAGCTCTGTGACATGGTAGATCCAGCCGGCCCGGCCCCGAACCAGCGTCGGAACCTCGGCCACCGGACTCGCCAGGAGCTCGGCGCAAGCCCGGCGGAAGCCCCCATGGTCGACCGAGCTTCCGGCACAGGCGGCCAGGAGCACGGCGGCAGCGGCCACGACGAGCCGGGAGGTCGCGGTCATCGAGTGATCTCCTCTCCCCAGCACGGCGGCTCGAGCAGCAGCCGCTCGTCGAAGATCTCACCCCGGGTGACGGTGCCGAGCTCCGACGAGACGTCCGACCACGGTCGGACCGCGAGACTGACCCGGTCGCCGACCGCCAACCGCGCCCCGGGCAGCAGGAGTCGATCGCGCATCGCCCAGACGAAGACCAGCGCCTCCTGACCGGGCCCACCGCCGGCGCCCTCGACGGCCGTCAGGTGGAGGGCGACGAGGTAGTCGGCGTAGGGCGCGCTCCCG
>CAZKKP010000020.1:0-7048 GCA_964553295.1 uncultured Thermoanaerobaculia bacterium
CGCGCCGGCAGTCGCCGCCGCCACCGGGTGACGGGCCACCGGCGCCGCCATGCGCCGCGGGTCGGGATCGCCGCCGTGGGCCACGACCATGCGGTCCCAACGCTCCCGCGCCGAGCCGTCGGCGAGCGCGGCCTCCAGGCGGCGGCGCGCCGAACCCCGTTCGTGGCCCGTCAGGGCCATCGCCGCGGTCGCCAGCTCGAGGGTGAGCTCGCGCAGCCGGTCGTCGCCTCCTCCCTCGAGCACCTCGAGCGTCGCCCGCACCTCGCAGGCGGTGCCGAGGGCCGGGCCCAGGGGCTGGCTCATGTCGGTGAGCAGCGCCTCGCAGGCGATACCGCTCGAGCGGGCGACATCCCGCAGGGCGGCCGCGAGCTCGAGGGCGTCGGGCAGGGACTTGCGGAAGGCGCCGCTGCCGCACTTGACGTCGAGGACCAGGGTCGAGGCGCCCAGTGCGAGCTTCTTGGACATGATCGAGGCGACGATGAGCGGCAGGGACGGCACCGTTGCCGTGACGTCTCGAAGAGCGTACAGGGTGCGGTCGGCCGGGGCGACGGTCTCGGTCTGGGCGACGATCGCCGCGCCGCAGACATCGACGAGACGGAGCAGGCCGCTGCGGTCGTGGTCGCAGACGAAGCCGGGGACCGCCGCCAGCTTGTCCAGCGTCCCCTGGGTGTGGCCGAGGCCGCGGCCGGCCATCATCGCCACCGGCGCCCCGACCGCTGCGAGCAGGGGCGCGAGCACCAGGGACACGGTGTCGCCGACGCCACCGGTCGAGTGCTTGTCGACGATCTCCGGGCGCTCCTCCCCGAGTCGCCACTGGTCGCCGGACCGACGCATCGCGTCGGTCAACCAGAGGATCTCGTCGTGGCTCATCCCCCGGCAGCAGATCGCCATCAACATCGCCGCCAGCTGCTCCGGGGGCAGTGTGCCGCGGCTCGCGCCATCGACCAGGCGCTCGACCTGCTCTCGGGCCAGCGCTCGCCCGTCACGCTTGGCGGCGATCGCCTCGACGAAGCTCAAGCCGACACCTCTCGGGCAGAGCTCAGCCGAGCTCGGCGAGGCGCTGCTGCGCCGCGGCGAGGTACGGCGACTCCGGGAACTCGTCAACCAGGGTCTGGAGGTACCTCCGGGCCTCGTCGTAGCGCTGCTCGACGGCGTGCAGGCTGCCCAGCTCGTACAGCGCGACGTCGCGCGGCAGGCGCTGGTCGCGCCCCGCGACCATGGCCTCGAGCTCTGGCGCGACCTCGGCGCCCTGTCCGGAGCTGACTCGCAGGCCGATCAGGGTCAACGTCGCCATGCGGCCCAGGGCGGTGCCCCGTTGACGGTCGGCGATGCCCACCAGGAGCTGGCGCGCCGCGTCCATCTCGCCCCGGGACATCAGGATATGCGCCTGGTAGTGGCGGGCGATGTCCCCCTGCGCCGTGCGACCGTGGCGGTCGACGACCTCGGCGAACGCGGCCTCGGCGGCAGCGAGATCGGGGCTGGCGCCGGTCATCGGATCCCCCAAGAACAGGGTCTCCGCGTGGTGCAGCAGGAGCGACGCCTGCTCTGCCCGCGAGCCCAACCACTGGCTGCCCAGCCACCACAGCAGCGCCAGCACCACGATCGCGCCCAAGGCGGCCGCGAAAGGTCGCCAGTGCTCGATGAACCAGCGGATCACGGTGTCGGCGATCGAGACGAACTCGTCTTCCTTGAGCTGCTTGCGGGTGATTCGACGGGTCATGCTCGAGCCTCCGGAGTGCAGGGCGGTCGCGGCTGCGGCAGCAGCGCGTCCCTCAGGTTGGGCCCCGCACGGACGCACAACTCTAGGGGGAGGGCGAATCGCTGTCAACGCCGGGACCGCGAGCTGGTCCCGGTGCGGTGGTCTGCCGTCGCGAAAGAAGACCGCGCCGCACCATGGCCCGAGGACCCCGACCGAGCCGTACAGCCCCCTGCTGAACGGCGCGACCGCGGCAGGTACCCGCGCCGGCGGCGGTCACTCGGCAGACGCGGGCCGCAGGCAGGACAGGCCGAGCTCGTCGACGACGGCGAAGGCGCGGGCTGCCGTCTGGTCGATGCCGAGGGGCGCCACCGCCACCCAGCCCTGGTCGACGAGCAAGGTGTCGGCGCCCCGAGTGCTCTCGACGGGCGGCCGCCAGACCGACTTGACGTAGCGCACCTCGCCGTCGTGGCGCACCACCTCGTATCGGCTGACCTCGTCCGGTGCGAGGCCCATGGTGGCGAGTCGGTAGCCCCTGGCCGCAGCGCTGTCCGCCGGGAAGTTGACGTTGAGCAGCACCCCGTCGGGCAGGCCGTGGGCGCGCACCGCGTCCACCACCGGCTTCGACCAGCGCGCCGCGGCGGCATAGTCGGGTCGGGGATCGGTCCAGTCCAGCTGGAGCGAGAAGGCGATCGCGGGCAGCCCCTCGAAGACCGCCTCGCGGGCGGCGCCCACCGTACCGGAGTACCAGGCTGCGCGTCCGACGTTCTCGCCGCGGTTGATTCCCGAGACCACCAGGTCGGGGGGGTCGTCGACGAGCAGCGCGGTCAAGCCCACCTTGACCGCGGTCGCCGGGGTCGCCGCCACCGTCCAGGCGGTGGCGCCGTGGATCGCCGGGTGCGGTGTGACCGCAATCTCACCGCGGATCACGAGCGCGTGGCCCTGACCACTCTGTTGCTCTGCCGGCGCGACCACCGTCACCCGGTAGGTCGGGTCGGCGGCAAGCACCGCGACCAGCGCCGCCAGGCCCGGCGCGTTGATGCCGTCGTCGTTGGCCACCAGCACGTGCACCCGTTCGACGTCGGCCGCCGCCGCCGTCATCGCGACCAGGATCGCCGCCACCACCAGAATCAGCTCTCGTTGCCGCATTACTCCTCCGCTCGGGGTCGGGCAGTGTAGCATCGACCTCAGCGGATGCCCCGACACCGCTCGACTCGCGACCGGAGGCCGCCATGCACTCCCACTCCCTCACCGTGGGGGCCCACCTCCTGCTGTGGGTGTTCCCGCTCGCCGTGACCGCCCTGGCGCTGGCGGTCGCAGCCGCGACCCGGTCGCGGGGCGGCGGTCGATGACAACTCTCGCCAGTGAGGCGCTCGTCGTCGTCCTGGCGGTCATGACCCTGTACCTCGCGCTCCTCGTGGTGATCGGCTGGCGGGCGGCTCGCCGCACCCACGGCGGCGAGGACTTCCACCTCGCCGGGCGAAGCCTGGGGGGCTGGGCGGCCGGCATCTCCTCCACGGCCAGCTCCGAGTCGGGCTGGGTCACCCTGGGCGCCGTCGGCATGGCCTACGTCCACGGCGTCTCCGGCCTGTGGTATGCACCTGGCTGCCTGCTCGGCTACCTGGTCAACGTGTTCGTCGTCGCTCCCCGGCTGCGACGACTGTCCTTCGAGGCAGGCTCGATCACCCTGACCGACGTGCTCGCCCATCGTTGGGGCGACCCGCGCCACGTGCTGAGAATCACCGCGACCGCCATCGTGGTGCTCTGCATGATGGGCTACGTCGCGGCACAGATGACCGCCGCCGGCAAGGCCTTCTCCACCTCGCTGGGGCCCTCCCTCGGCCTGAGCGACCGTGCCGGTTACCTGCTCGGCGTGGTCGTCGGCGCCCTCGTGATCACCCTCGTAACCTCCCTCGGAGGCTTCCGCGCCGTCGCCTGGACCGACCTCTTCCAGGGCCTTCTGATGGCCGTCGCCCTGCTCGCCCTGCCGCTGTACGCGATCTTCCGCCTCGGCGGCTTCGACCAGCTGGTGCAGGGGCTCGGGGCGATCGACCCAGCCCTGCTGTCAGCGACCGGCGGCATGACCGGGGCAGTGCTCCTCGGCTTCGTGATCGGCAACCTCGGCATCGGCCTCGGCTACCCGGGCATGCCCCACGTCGTGACCCGCTACATGGCGGCGCGCGACGACCGTGAGGTCCGCCGGCTGCAGCTCGTCGCCATCTTCTGGGGCGTCGCGGTGTTCTACGGCGCCGGCCTGGTCGGGCTGGCCGGCCGCGTCCTGCGGCCGGAGCTTGCCGACGGTGAGCAGACCCTGGTCGTGCTCGCCCTCGAGCTGACCCACCCGGTGATCGCCGGCCTGCTGCTCGCGGCGGTGATCGCCGCCATCCTGTCGACGGTGTCGTCGCAGCTCCTCGTGGCGGCCTCGGCGGTCTCCTACGACGTCGTCGAGCGCGCCCTGGGCCGGGCCAGCGACGATCAGCGCAGCCTGGTGCTCGGCCGGGTCACCGTCGCGGTCGTCGGCCTGCTCGGCATCCTCGTCGCCCTGACCGAGGTCAGGCTGGTCTTCTGGTTCGTGCTCTTCGCCTGGGCCGGCCTCGGCGCCGCCTTCGCCCCCCTGACCCTGCTCGCCCTGACCCGGCTGCCGATCACCCGCCACGGGGCGCTGGCGGCGATGCTCACCGGCGTCGGCGTGACCGTCGCCTGGAAGCTCGGCCGGGACGCGGCGAGCGACCCGACCACCTTTTCCCGGGTGTGGTGGATGGTGCTGGTGGCAGCAGCCGCAATGCTCCTGCTGGGCCGCCTTCGGCAAGCCTTCGCGGTGGCCGACCGGGCCGCGGTGATCGCCGCGGCGCTGCTCACCGTGCTCGCCTGGTGGCTGGTCCAGCGCTGGGGACTCGACGGTCTGTACGAGCTGGTGCCCGCGTTTCTGCTGGCCACCGTCGCGGCCTTCGCGGTCAGCCTGTTGCTGCCCGACGCCGGGGGATCGCAGCAGGCGACTGGACCGGGCGCTGGTCAGCTCCGCGGCGGCGGTGTCAGGCCGAAGGAGAGCCGGACGTAGCGTGCCGCCTCGCTCTGGAAGGCCCGGAGCGCCTCGTCGCCGGCGTTGACCACCAGCCCGTGGCGGTCGAGATTGCGGTTCTGGCAGAAGCTGTCGAGGGCGACGCCAGCGATGCCGGTCTCCAGGTAGAAGGTCACGGTCGGCGGCAGGTCGTCCTCCGCCGCTCGCGCGAGGCAGCTTCCGGACAGCCGCGGCACCGCATACATCGACCCCTCCCAGTCGAAGCCCGACGGGTCCGGAATGAGCGGCTGGTCAAGGTCGAAGAACTCGCCGAAACGGTCGAAGACCTGCCCGAGCAGGAGCCGGCGACGGCGCTGCAGGTGCCGGCCGATGCGCACCGACAGCTGGATGCGCTGCTCGGCGAGCTCGCCGTCGGCGGAGCTGAAGGGGGCGAGCATCGACAGCACCACCGCCTGCATCGCGTTGGACGGACCCGCCAGGATGTTCTGGCAGTACCGTGTCACGCCGCCCCGTAGCCGGGTCGAGCGGGTGAGCACCGCGCCCGAGCGGAGCCCGGTGACGCCGTGCGACTTCGACAGCGAGTCGACGAACAGCACCGCCTCGGCGAACCGGGGCTCGGTGTCGTACCAGGCGAGCAGCTCGCTGTGGCTCGGGTGGAGCCTCACGTACACCGAGTCGAGGATCACCCCGGCCTGCGGCCAGCGGTCGAGCACCGCGGCGACGAAGGCGCGCATGCTCTCTCCGGGCAGGGTTCGACCGGTCGGGTTGTTGACCGGCATCAGGTAGACGCCGTCGACCTCCACGTCCTCCGGGACCCGCGCCAGGTCCTCCGGGGAGGGGTCGCCGTCGCTGCCGGTCGGCGGCAGCAGGACGACCCGCATTCCCTGCAGGGCAAGCTGGTCGAGAGGACAGGTGAAGGTCGGCAGCGGCACCAGCACCGTCGCCGGTCGCGCCACCCCGACACGGTCCCGGCGCGCCTCGGCGACCGCCAGCAGGGACGCCTGGACGGCCTGGTTGCCGCCGTGCAGGATGAACACCTCGGGCGGCCGGTGCGGCCGGTTGGCGAACTCGAGACCGAGCTGCCGGCGCCACATCCCGGCCCAGGCCGCGGTCACCGAAGGGCAACCGATCGAGTCGAGGTTGTAGCCCATGGGGTGGGCGCCGAGCTGGCCGATCCAGCCCGAGACGTGGTCGAAGCCGGCGCCCAGCATCGACTGCCAGTCGTGGCGCAGGCCGGGGTCCTCGACATCGTCCGCGGGCACGGTCCGCCAGTCGAGGTCGCCGATGGCGCTCGCGAGGTCGTCGTATCCGAGGGAGCGCATCTCGCTGACTGTGCGGCTCATCAGTCGGATCGGCGCGCTCGCGAAGAGTTCGCGATAGGACTCGTAGACCCGGCGGCGGACGTCCCGTGGGCTGGCGGCCTGAGCGGACGGCATGAGCACCTCCTCGGGGCCGTGCGTGGCGACGGCGCCTGGGCATGGTACCGGCCCCGGCGCCAGCGGACAACCGGCGCGGCCGGAAAGGTGCGACCCTCGCGCCCGGCGACGTGGCGCTCCTTCCTTGACAGGGTCGTCGGCCGAGAGGATTATGAATGAGCGCTCATTCACTCGGAGGTTCCATGCCCGAGAGTCGCTCCTCCCGTCAGCTCGACACCCGCGAGCGGAAACGCCAGCGCATCCTGCGCGCGGCGATCGAGGTGTTCGCCAGCAAGGGCTACTTCACCGCCCGCATGACTGACATCGCACACGCGGCCGAGGTCGCCGACGGCACGCTCTACCTCTACTTCGACGGCAAGGAGCACCTGCTGACGACGATCTTCGACGACGTGCTGTCGCGCTTCATCGAACGCACCCGGACCGAGCTCGCCGCCGTCGAGAGCCCGGCTCACAAGCTCCGGGTGCTGGTCCGGCTGCACCTCGAGACCCTGGGCCGCGACCGATCCCTGGCTCAGGTGCTGCAGATCGAGACCCGGCACTCCCGCCGCTTCATGGCCCTGCTCACCCGTGGTAAGCTCGGCGAGTACTTGAACCTGTTGCGTGACATCATCGTGGAGGGCCAGGACGTGGGCGCTTTCCGGCGGGACGTCAACCCGGGGCTCGCGACCAACCTGGTGTTCGGCGCGGTGGACGAGCTGGTGAACTCGTGGCTGCTGTCGGACGACCCGGGCGACCTGGTGCGCCACCACGGCGCGCTGCTGCAGCTGCTGTGCGACGGGTTGGCTCCATGCGATCGTCACCAGGGAGCGGCACGATGACCCCTCGAAACGTCCTCGACCTGTACCGGAACGAGGTCGAATCCCCACGCGACGAGCACTACTTCCACTACTTCCCCGA
>CAZKKP010000020.1:7058-10291 GCA_964553295.1 uncultured Thermoanaerobaculia bacterium
GGGGCGGCGGGTGCTCAGCACCCAGGAGTTCTTCCGCCGCACCGCGGCGTTGGCGGCCGGACTGGAGAGGCTCGGGGTCAGGCGCGGCGACCGGGTGATACTGCTGTCGGACAACCGGCCCGAGTGGCACATCGCCGATCTCGCGGTCATGGACCTCGGCGCGATCGACGTGCCGGTCTACGGCACCCTGACGCCGTCCCAGATCGCCTACCAGGCGAAAGACTCCGGCGCCGTCGCCGCGATCGTCGAGAGCCCCGAGCAGGTCCGCAAGTTCCTCGAGGTGCGGGGGGAGCTGACGGACCTCAAGCACCTGATCCAGATCGAGGGGACGACCGCCGACGGCGTACTGAGCCTCGAGGAGGTCTTCGACTCGGGCGACGCCGGCGACGCCCAGGACGTGTTCTGGCAGCGCGCCGCGAAGGTCTCCGGCGACGACCTGCTGACCCTGATCTACACCTCGGGCACCACCGGCCTGCCGAAGGGCGTCAGCCTGACCCACGACAACCTGGTGCAGAACGTGCTCGCCTCGCAGTATCGCGCCCCGCTCACCAAGGACGACGACTTCGGCCTGGAGTTCCTGCCCCTGTGCCACGTCTTCGAACGCATGATCGGCTACCTGTACATGTCGGTGGCGATCAGCAAGGCCTACTGCTCGGTCTACCACGTCGGCGACCTGGTGGCGCAGATCCGGCCGACCGTGTTCGCCGGCGTGCCGCGGTTCTACGAGAAGGTCTACGACAAGATCATGGACAAGGTGTCGAGCGCGCCGGTGGTCCGCCAGGCGCTGTTCAACTGGGCGGTGGGCGCCGGTCGCAAGGCCTACCCGGCGCGCCTCGCAGGTCGGGCGCCGAGCGGCCTGGGCTTCGCCCTCGCCGACAAGATCGTGCTGTCCAAGATCCGCGGCGCCCTCGGCGGCCGCATCCGCTTCTGCGTCTCCGGCGGCGCGCCGCTGCCGCTGTTCGTCAACGAGTTCTTCCAGTCGATCGGGATCTGGGTTCTCGAGGGCTACGGCCTGACCGAGACCTCGCCGGTGATCGCGGTCAACGGCGCCGCCCCGGGCAAGACCCGGCTCGGCACGGTCGGCCAGGCGATCGACAAGGTCGAGGTCAAGGTCGCCGAGGATGGCGAGCTGTGCGTCAAGGGTCCGAGCGTCATGAAGGGCTACTGGAACCTGCCCGACAAGACCGCGGAGGTGTTCGACGCCGACGGGTTCTTCAAGACCGGCGACATCGCCGAGGTCGACGACGAGGGCTTCATCCGCATCACCGACCGGAAGAAGGACCTGATCGTCACCGCCGGCGGCAAGAACGTCGCGCCGCAGCCGATCGAAAACGAGCTCAAGCGGTCCGCCCTGGTCGACAACGCGGTCCTCATCGGCGACCGCCGGCCGTTCATCGTCGCCCTGCTGTCGCCCAACGAGGAGGAGATGGCGAGGTGGGGGGTTGCACACGACATGGCCGGCGCACCGGTCGACGAGCTCACGCGGAATCCGCAGGTCGTCGCCGCCTTCGCCCGGGTGGTCGAGGAGACCAACGCCCGGCTCGCCCGGTACGAGCAGGTCAAGCGCTTCAAGGTGCTGCCGCTCATGCTGTCCATCGAGGGCGGACACCTTACGCCGACCCTCAAGGTCAAGCGGCGGGTCGTCGAGCAACAGTACCAGGAGCTGATCGAGGCGATGTACGAGGAGTGACCGGTCAGCTCGGCCGGGTCGCATCCAGTCGTTCCACCACGAGGAGGGTGGCGTCGTCCTCGAGCGGCCGGCCGCGGGTGTGCTCGTCGACCGCACGCAGCACCGCGCTGCAGGCGGAGGTCGCTTCAACCTCGACCAGGTCGACCAGGACCCCGGCCACCCGCTCGACGCCGAACTCGTCCCCGACGGGATCCTCGGCCTCGGTGACCCCGTCGGTGTACAGCAGCAGAAGGTCGCCCGGCCCGAGGTGCTCCTCGACCTCGTGATAGGACACCCCCTCGAGGATGCCGAGGGGCAGACCCGAGGACGGGATCTGCTCGACCTCGCCGGCACGCCTGCGGATGAGCACCGGGCAGTGCCCGGCGTTGACTGCCGCCAACGAACCGTCAGGTCGCAAGCGGACGACCGCAAAGGTGGCGAATCGGTTGTCCGCCGTCGCCCCCACCAGGTAGCGGTTGACCCTCGAGGCGAGGTCGACGAGGTCGGTGCCCCGATCGGCGAGCAGTCGGACCCCGGCATGGATGCCGGCAGCGATCATCCCGGCGCCAACGCCCTTGCCGGAGACGTCGGTCACGGTGACCAGCAGGTCGTCCGCCAGGCGGAGCACGTCGTACGTGTCGCCCGCCACCTGGCGACTCGAGGAGGAGCGTGCCACCAGCCGGTAGCCGGGCAGATCGGGGAACCGGCTGGGATGGAGGTGCGACTGGATGACCGCCGCCACCTCGAGCTCCTGGCGCAACCGCTGACGCTCGAGGGACTCCTGGGTGAGCCGGACGTAGTCCAGCGCGACAGTGACCTGGACCGCGAGCAGCTCGAGCAGCCGGAGGTCGTCCGGCGCGAAGGGCTCGGTGCCGGAGCGCGCCTCCTTGTGCGCCGCCACCAGCAGACCGACCGTGCCCCGATCAGACTCCAGCGGCATCGCCAGCAGCTCGTCACCCCGGCGACCGTGTGACCAGGCCTCGGCGAGCTCGCCCGACGCCAGTGCCGGCTGACCGAAGCTCGCCGCCAGGGTCGCACTGGCCGGGTCGGCGCCCAGCCAGACCTGGGCGCTGCGCACGCCGAGCAGGGCGACGAGGTGGTTGATCACCTCGTCCGCCAACCGGGCCGGCTCGAGAATGCCGCCGATGCCGGTGGCGATCGAGCGGATCGACTCGAGCTCCCACAGGTGGAAGCGCTCGTCGAATCGGGATCGCTTGAGCTCCTCGCGCAGATCCCACGCCCGCAACCCCAGCCGGGTCGCCGCCAGGACCCCCTCGTCGAGCCGCTCGGGATGCAGCAGCCGGAGCCGCCACAGGCCGCCGTCGCCGCCAAAGGGCACCTCGGTCCAGCCGTCGGTCGCCGCCTCGACCTGGGCGGTGACGCTGCGCGGCCAGCGCGCGGTGACCTCATCGTCGCGCCTGAGAACCCCGCCACGCGACATCGTCTCCGCGACGACCACGCGCAGCAGGTCCTCCGGCAGCTGAGGCCCGGAGTGTCCGCTGAGCGCGACGTCGGCCAGCCGCAGCAGGTCAGGAAGCGTCATGGCTCTCGAGAGCCGCGCGCG
>CAZKKP010000020.1:10301-19970 GCA_964553295.1 uncultured Thermoanaerobaculia bacterium
GCGCCGCCGTCCGGTCGGGGAAGATCGCCGCGTACTGCACCAGGCCCATGATCTCGAAGGTCTTGGAGATGGTCGGCGTGAGGCTGCAGAAGGCGAGTCGACCCCGGTCCTCGATCAGCTTCTCCATGATCTCGAGCAGGATCGAGACGCCGATCGAGTTGATGATCCGGGTTCCCTCGAGGTCGATGAGCAGGGTGTTGCAGCCCTGGCCCATGAGCTCGCCGGCAGCGTCGGCGATGGCCTGCCCACCCTCGTTGTTGATGTAGCCCGCGGCCGCGATGAGGCCGACGCCGCCCGACAGCAGCTCCTTGGAGAGCCGGATCTGATCGTCGTTCATGGTTCACTCTCCACGTACTTGCACATCCGGACCAGAGTCCGCCCCGGCTGGGACCGGATCTGCACCTCGTCCATCAGCTCCCGGATCAGGGTCAGGCCCCAACCTCTCTTGGAGGCGCAGCCGAGGACCCGCGACGCCGAGTGGCGAGGCGCGGCGACCGGGTCGAACCCGCCGCCATGGTCCTCGACCTCGATCACCAGTCGAGGCCTTTCCGGCAGACCGTCGCCGAACAGCCGGACGACCATCGTCCCACCACCGTGCTCCATGGCGTTGAGACAGGCCTCGACCACGGCCACACTGGCCGCCTCGACTCGGGTCTGGTGCATGCCGAGGGCGCTGCCGACCGTCTCGACGGCCTTCGCAGCGACCAGCTCGACATTCGGCACCACCGGAAGGTGCAGCACGACCTCCATGATGGGCCTACAACTGTACCAGAACCCGTGCCAGCGTCCAGGCGAGCCGGAGGTGGTGAACCGGGATGGCGACCGACAGGTTCGCCACCTGGACGGCCGCGACGACGGCGAGGAGAGCACCTCCCGCGACGACCGAGGAGCGCAGCAGGGCGAGTGAACGCATCGAGCAACCTCCGGCTGCTCCCCCGGCAAGTCCCGTGCCAGCTTCGGCGCCGATCGGTACTCGAACCCCTGGTTGCAAAATGCAACTTCCGCAGACGGAGAAGCCGAATTGAGGATCTATCATCCTCTGAGGAATCGAATTACCCTCTATGTTGCAAAATGCAACTCAAGTTGCATTTTGCTTCAGACGGCGGAACAGAGTGCTTCGGTCGATCCCGAGGATCTGCGCGGCCGCGAGCCGGTTGCCACCCACCGAGCGGAGCACCCGCTCGATGTGACGGCGCTCGACCTCAGCCAAGGGCAGCGCCGAGCTCTCGGCGCCATCGTCCGGCACAGGCTCGGGCCTGAGGCCCAGGTCCTCGACCTCGATCTCGTCGCCGGCGGCCACTGCGACCGCCGCCTGGACGACGTTTTCCAGCTCGCGCACGTTCCCCGGAAACGGGTGGGCCATCAGCGCCGCAACCGCCTGACGCGACAGACGCAGACCGGGGCGGTGGAATCGCTCCCCGTAGAGCTCGAGGAAGTGCCTTACCAGGAGCGGGACGTCCGTCCGTCGCTCGCGCAGCGGCGGCACCTCGACGACCACGACCCGGAGTCGGTAGTAGAGATCCCTGCGGAAGTCGCCGGCCTCCACCATACCCTCGAGGTCGCGGTTGGTCGCGGTCACCAACCGGAGGTCGACCGGGATCCGCTCACGCCCCCCGAGACGCTCGAACTCACGCTCCTGGACGACCCGCAGCAGCTTCGCCTGTAGGGCCAGGCCGAGGTCGCCAACCTCGTCGAGGAACAGCGTGCCGCCGCCCGCCAGCTCGATCTTGCCGAGCCGCCGGCGGACGCCGGTCGCCACCCCCTCCTCGATGCCGAACAGCTCGGCCTCGAGCAGGCTCTCGGGCAGCGCCGCACAGTTGAGCGGCACGAAGGGCCCGGCCACCCGGTCCGAGGACCGGTGGAGCAGCCGCGCAACGCGCTCCTTGCCGACGCCGGACTCGCCACGGAGCATCACGTTGGCGCCGGTCGGCGCCACCCGTCGCACCAGCTCGAGCATGGTCCGGATCGGCGCCGCCTCGCCGATGAAGCCCTCCTCCCGGGCGGCGTCCCGCAGCGCCCGGTTCTCCTCGGCAAGCCGCTGCCGGTCCCTCTCGATGGCCGCGAATCGGCGCGATGTCGCCACCGCGGAGCCGACCATCGAGGACAGGGCGAGCAGGAAGCGAGCGTCGCTGTCCGAAAACGGCGTCCGACCCTCGCGCGTCTCCTTGTCGCCGAGCACGACCATGCCAAGGCTGCGCTGGTTCCACCGGATCGGCGCCGCGAGCAGCTCGAAGGGCGGCGCCTCACCGTCGCGGCGATGGCGGACCACCCTACCCGCCGCGAGATCCTCGAGCAGCGAGGCGTCGAACAGGGCCCGCACCGCCGCGAGACGCGGCGGCAGGCCGACGCTCCGGACCACCGCCTCGTGCCCTCCGGGGTGTTGCGTCCCGACGAAGCCCGAGCCGGCGTCAAGGGTCCCCACCGCTCGCTGCAGCAGACCCTCGACGAGCTCCTCCTCGCTGCGCACGCCGCCCACGAAGAGCGCCAGGTCGACCAGCGTCTCGAGCTGCAGCTCGCGCCAGTTCCTGTCGAAGCTGCTCATCCAGGGCAGATTGTATCCCGCCGGCCGGGTCAGGCGTCGGCGAACAGGACCTCGTCGAGCCGGGCCAACGACACCGGCTTGCGCAGCACCGCCCGGAAGCCGTGCTCGAGGGCGAGGCGCTCGATCCCCGGCGGCGGCAGGCCACTCATCAGCACCACCCGGGACTCGGGGTTGGCGGCGCGGATCATCGTGCCCAGGGTGAGACCGTCGATCCGGGTCAGGCCGTAGTCGAGCAGGCAGACCGCAAAGCCCGACAGGGGGCAATTGGCGACCACCTCCTCCGCCGTGGCGAAGGCGTGCACCGTGACCCCCTTGCGGTCCGCCAACCAGTCGGCGAGTGCCTCGCGAATCGCGGCGTCGTCGTCGACCACGAGGAGCCGGATCGGACCCCCGATGGCAGGTTGGGCCGCCGGGGCCGCAACGGCAGCAGCCGGGTGCTTCGCGCTCACGCCGGGGGGTGAAGCAAGGGAGGTGCCATCCGCGAGATCACGAGCCCGAGGCCCGCCTCACCCCGGCCGTCCCCTTCCGGGTCAGGTGTGCCAGGATCTGACGGCCCCCGGCCTGCCGGCAGCGGCAGGCGTCGTCACCGGAGGCGGGCGAGCTCGGCCTTCACCAGGCGCTGGTGCTCCTGCTCGGCCAGCCGAAAGCCCTCGAGGAGCGCCTCGAGCTTGGCGTCACGGGCGTACTCCTTGGCCTCGGCGTAGTAATCGTGGGCCCGGGTCTCCATGGCCAGGGACATCTCGAGGGCCTGGCGCAGGGTCATGTCGTCGCGGACCGCCGCGAAGTCCGGCGCCTCGACCTCCCACGGCACCCCGCCGATGCCGTGCTGCGCCGGCCGGTCACCGTAGAGTTCGCGACGCTGCGCGATGAGCTGCTCCTTGTGCCTCGCCTCGCGGCCGGCCATCGCGGTGAAGAAGGCGACCACCGCCGGCTCGGCCGCCGCGGTCATCCACTCCACCAGCTGCTCGTAGTGCTCCTCGGCCTCCCGCTCGACCTCGATCGCGAGGTCGAGGAAGTCCATCGCATCCAGCTTCGAGAAGTCGACTGCCAGACCCATCGGACCCTCCCTGTCGGCTCGCCGACGCCAGCCGACACCGTCGCCCGCCACTGTGCCGATGCCGCTCCCAGGTGTCAACCACGCCGGCCCACGCGGTTATCGATCGGGCATCTTTGTGCGACCATGTCGGCGTGTGTGGCATCGCCGGAGTCGTCGGCGCCGACTGGCCGGCGGAGACCGTCGACCGTATGGTCGCCCGGCTGCGCCATCGCGGACCGGACAGCTGCGGCGTGGCGACGGATCCCGGAGCGCAGCTCGGGCATGCGCGCCTCGCCATCCTCGACCTGTCCCCGGCCGGCCACCAGCCGATGACCGCCGGCGACCTGGTGCTGGCCTACAACGGCGAGGTCTACAACCACCTCGAGCTGCGCCGGCAGATCGACGCTCCCTTCGCCTCCAGCTCCGACGCCGAGACGGTGCTGCAGGCGGTCGCCGCCTGGGGCGACGCGGCGGTCCGCCGGCTGACCGGGATGTTCGCCTTCGCGCTGTGGGACCGCCGCCAGCGTCGTCTTCTGCTCGCCCGCGACCGTCTCGGCATCAAGCCGCTGTACTACCAGGTGCTCGGGGATCGCCTGGCGTTTGCCTCCGAGCTCAAGGCCCTGTTGGTTCTGGGCACGCCTCCGGTCGACCGCGGCGCGCTGTGCGACTTCTTCACCTACAAGCACATCCCGGCGCCGAAGACCGCCTTCTCGGGGATCCGCAAGCTGCCGGCGGGGCACACATTGGTGTGGCAGGACGGGCGGATCCGCGTCGAGCGATACTGGGCCGTCGAGCCCACCTCGACGATCTCCGATCCGGACGAGGCCCAGGCCCGGCTCACCGAGCTGCTCGCCCGGGTCGTCCCCGAGCATCAGATGGCCGACGTTCCGGTCGGGGTCTTCCTGTCCGGCGGCATCGACTCGGCGACATTGGTGAGCTTCCTCGACCGGCCAAGAACCTTCACCCTCGGTTTCGACGTCGCCCACCGCGACGAGGCGCCGGCGGCGCGCCGGGTGGCCGAGCACTTCGGTACCGAGCATCGGGAGGAACGGGTCTCGCCAGCGGCCATGACGACCGCCCTCGACGCCATGGTCGACCTGTTCGACGAGCCCTTCGGCGACAGCGCCGCATGGTCCAACCACGAGGTCGCCCGGCTCGCCCGGCGGTACGTCACGGTGGCGATCAGCGGCGAGGGCGGCGACGAGCTGTTCCTCGGCTACCAGCGGCACGGCAAGATGCTGCGGCCCGCCGGCGGGCCGCTGCAGCGCGCGGCGGCGGCCCTGGCACCCACCCTCAGCCTCACCGGGCGATCGCTGCAGCGCCGGACGGCCCGGGGCTTCGAGCGGTACGCCATCCTCTCGGGGCTGTTCACGCCGCAGCAGACCCAGGTCCTGGTCCATCCGGACCTGCTCGCCGACGGCGAGCCCGACCCCTTCTGGGCCTTCCGCCCATGGTGGCGGCCCGAGCTCGATCCGCGCAAGGCGATGCAGCACCTCGACCTCCACACCACCCTGGTGGACGGGATCCTGACCAAGGTCGACCGGACGAGCATGGCGCACGCCCTCGAGGCCCGACCGCCGCTGCTCGACCACCGGGTCGTCGAGTTCGCCCTGTCCCTCGCCCCGGACCTCTTGCGCAGCCCGGACGGACGGGTCGGCAAGCTGACCCTGCGCCGGTTGATGGCGCCGCGCCTACCCGCCGGCCACCTCGACCGACCGAAGAGCGGCTTCAACCTGCCGATCCGGCGCTGGCTGAAGGCCGACCCCTCGCGGCTGCGCACCGCCCTTCAGCGGCTGGCCGACGCGCGGATCGTCCGCCGCCCGCGCACCGTCGGGCTGGGCAGCGAGCAGATCTGGTCGCTGCTCGTCCTCGACCGCTGGCTCGCCTCGCTCCCCTGAGCACGGCCACCCTCCCCGGCGCCGCGGCCGGCCCGCGTCCTTGACGCCACCGGCGCCGTCGAGAAGAATCGTCCGCCACGAGCGGCCGGGCGGCGGCCCGAGGACCGCTCGCCGAGGGAGGTGCACCGTGCAGCCCAGGATTCCCGTCGCCGTCCTCGGCGCCACCGGCACGGTGGGCCAGCGCTTCGTCCAGCTCCTGGCCGGCCACCCGTGGTTCGAGGTGGCTGCGGTCACCGCCTCGGAGCGCTCCCACGGCCGGCCCTACGGCGAGGCGGTGCGCTGGCTGCTCGAGGCGCCGCTGCCGCCGGAGGTCGCCCGGCTGCCGGTGCTCGCCACCGCTCCCGAGTTCGACTGTCCGCTGGTCTTCTCCGCCCTTGACGGCAGCATCGCCGGGCCGGCCGAGAGCGCCTTCGCCGCCGCCGGCCACCTGGTGGTGTCCAACGCCTCCAGCCACCGCATGGACCCCGACGTCCCCCTGGTCGTCCCCGAGGTCAACCCGGAGCACCTCGGGCTGGCGCAGCGTCGAGTCGGCGGCGGCGCCGGCGCCATTCTCACCAACCCCAACTGCTCGACCATCGGCCTGGTCCTCACCCTGAAGCCGCTGGCCGACCTGTTCGGCCTGCGCCGGGTCCTGGTCACCACCCTGCAGGCCCTGTCGGGCGCCGGCCTGCCCGGCGTGCCCGGAATCCAGGCCCTCGACAACGCCATCCCCTTCATCGGCGGCGAGGAGGACAAGCTCGAGGCCGAGCCGCTCAAGATCCTCGGCGTCCTCGGCGACGACGGCGTCGTACCGGCCGACCTCGCGATCTCGGCCCACTGCAACCGAGTGGCGGTGCTCGACGGCCATCTCGAGTGCGTCTCCGTGGCGATCGAGGAGGACGTCGCCAGCGAGGACCTGGTCGAGGCCTGGCGTCGCTTCGCGGGCGAGCCGCAGCGGCTCAACCTGCCGTCGGCGCCGCGGCCGCCGATCCTCGTCGCCGACCAAGCGGACCGGCCGCAGCCCCGCCTCGACCGGAGCGCGGGCGCCGGCATGGCGGTGACCGTCGGCCGGGTCCGGCGCTGCGCGGTGCTCGACCACAAGTACGTGCTGCTGTCCCACAACACGGTGCGCGGCGCCGCCGGCGGCTCGATCCTGCTCGCCGAGCTCGCTCTCGCCCGCGGTCTGGTGCCGGGCGCGGCGCCCCCTGAGCCGGCCAGCAAACAGGAAGAGCGCTGTGCCCCGCGACGGTTACCCCCCGTGTGGCCGGTGTGAGCTGCTAGGATGCCCGGGAGGCCGTCGCCGGCTCGCCTCCGAGCCCTTCCATTCCGCCAGCGCCGCAATCCCTGGCCTCGAGCACAGGAGAGGTCCGATGATCCGTCCATCCCTCGTCGTCGCCGCCGTCCTCGCCATCGCCCTGCCCGCCGCCGCCGGCGCCCCTGAGCCACCCGATGCTGCCCTCGACCGCCTCGCCGCCGACGCCGGCGGCCCCCTGCGCGTCGAGCGGCACCGCGCCACCGGCATGCCCCGGCTGCTGGTGCTCGAGACGGGTCGCCTACCGCTGGCCGCCAAGTCCACGAGCGCGCGAGCGATGGAGGTGTTCGAGCGCTACGGCGCCGCCTTCGGCCTGACCACACCCGCCGAGCAACTGGTGGTCGTGGCGAGCCGGCGGGACCGTCTCGGCGCCGAGCACGTCACCCTCGAGCAGCGCCACCGGGGCCTGCCGGTGTTCGCCGCGGTGGTTCGCGTCCACTTCGACGGCGACGGCCGCCTGGCGGTGGTCAACGGCGCGCTGGTGCCCGACCTCGAGCTCGAGACGAGCCCGGAGGTGAGCGCCGCGGCGGCTGGCGCCGCGGCCTCCGGCCTGGTCGCCAAGCACACCGGCCTGGCGCCCGACCTCCTCGCGGTCCAGGAGGTCGAGCTGGTCGTCTTCCGTACCGGCCTGGTCCGCGGCGTGCCCGGCGAGGACCGGCTCGCCTGGCGGCTCGAGGTCGGCGACGGCCTCGTGGTCCGCCAGCTGGTGCTGGTCGACGCCGTCGACGGCCGGGTCCTCGACCGCATCGACCTGGCCCACGACCTGCGCCGGCAGGTCCACGAGCGCCGCTTCCCCAACCCGATCTGGACCGAGGGCGACGCCCTGCCCTACAGCGGCGGCGACAACGTCGCCATGAACACCGAGGTCAACGAGCTCGTCGACACCTCCCGTGAGGTCCACGAGCTCTTCGCCAACCTCTCCGGCGGCGACTGGCTGTCCTGGAACGGCGCCGACGCGACCATGCACAACATCTGGGACGCCGAGACCATCGACTGCCCGAACGCGGTGGCCTACGGCACCGGCACCGCCTACTGCCGGGGCGTGGTGACCGACGACATCGTCGCCCACGAGTGGGTCCACAACTACACCGGCGCCACCCACGGCCTGATCTACCAGTGGCAGCCCGGGGCGCTCAACGAGGCCTACTCGGACATCTTCGGCGAGACCGTCGACCTGCTCAACGGCCGCGGCAGCGACGCGCCTGACGCGCCGCGCACCGCTGAGGCCTGCTCCGCCCTCGGCGGCGTGCCGCCGGCACACTTCGAGGTCACCGCCCCGGCCGCCCTGGCCGGCAGCTACGCCGCGGGCGGCGCCGCCTTCAACCCGCCGCCGCCGTGGTCGGCCGCCGGCCGACTCGAGCTGGTCGACGACGGCCTCGGCGCCCCCAATGACGCCTGCCAGCCACCGGTCGGCTTCACCGCCGGGAGGGTGGCCCTGGTCGACCGCGGCAGCTGCCTGTTCGTCGAGAAGGGCGCCGCCGTGCAGGCGGCCGGTGCGATCGCGATGGTGGTGGTCAACAACCAGGGCAACGACGTCCTCTTCATGGGCGGCGACGGCCGCCTCGCCATCCCCTCGGTGCTCATCGGCCAGGGCCTCGGCGAGAGCCTCAAGGCGGCCCTCGCCCAGGGCGTCCAGGTGACGCTCTCCCAGGCCGCCTCGAGCGACGGCTCGCTGCGCTGGCTGATCGGCGAGGACTCGACGAGCTTCGGCGGCGCCATCCGCGACATGTGGACCCCGGGCTGCTTCGGCGACCCGGGTGCGGTCACCGATCCCCAGTACTTCTGCGGCGAGGGCGACAACGGCGGCGTCCACACCAACTCCGGCGTGCCCAACCGGGCCTACGCCCTGGTGGTCGACGGCGGTCGGGTCAACGGCGTCGACGTCACCGGCATCGGTCTGGCGAAGGCGGCGCACATCTGGTGGCGGGCGATGTCGGTCTACCAGGTGCCGACCAGCGACTTCGCCGACCACGCCGACGCCCTCGAGCTGTCGTGCTCCGACCTCGTCGGCGCCCCTCTCACCGATCTCGTGACCGGCGACCCGCTCGCCACGACCCTCTCGACCGCCGACTGCGCCCAGGTCGCCGCCGCCCTGGTTGCCGTGGAGATGCGCACCGAGCCCGAGCAGTGCAGCTTCGTGCCGCTGCTCGCCCCGGACCCGCCGGAGGCCTCGGGCCGGGTGCTCTTCGAGGAGACCTTCTCGAGCCACCCCGGCGGCGCCTGGACCCGGTCCAACGAAGGCGTCTACCCCGAGTACGACCCGCGCGACTGGGAGTGGACCACCGCCATCCCCGAGGGCCGCGAGGGCGGCGCCATGTTCGCCCTCGACAGCCTGGTGATCGGCGACTGCCGGCCGGGCAGCGACGACCAGTCCGGCGTCATGCACCTGGACTCACCGCTGATCGAGGCCCCCTTCGGCCTGGCGCCGCCGCTGGTCGTCTTCGACCACTGGATCGCCACCGAGCCCGGGTACGACGGCGGCAACCTCAAGGTACGTACCGCCGGCGGCAGCTGGCGACTGGTCCCCGCCGCCGCCTTCCGCTTCAACCCCTACAACGGCGCCCTCGTCAGCCGCGGCCAGGGCAACACCAACCCGATGGCCAGCGAGCCCGCCTTCACCGGCGCCGACGGTGGCAGCCTCGAGGGCTCCTGGGGCCAGTCCCAGGTCGACCTGCGCGGCCTGGTCCGCCCCGGCGAGAGCTTCCAGCTTCGCTTCGACCTCGGCGTCGACGGCTGCAACGGCCTCGTCGGCTGGTACCTGGACTCGGTCCGCGTCGTCGCCGCCGAGGCCGCCCCCCGGCAGGGCAACGTATCGCGCGAGTAGCCCGCCGACGAGGACCTCGGCCCGCTTCTCGACCAGCGCCGGCGGGGGACGGGGGACAGGGGACAGGGGTCAGGGGTC
>CAZKKP010000021.1:0-2094 GCA_964553295.1 uncultured Thermoanaerobaculia bacterium
CGAGATGGTCTCGACGAGCTTGCCCTGGAGTCGCCGCGGCAGGAATCGCACCAGCTGCGCCGCTGCCTTGGCCGGGCCGGCGACGATCAACCGGTCGAAGGGAGCATGCAGCGAGAGCTCGTGCAGGGCGTCGATGGCCCGCTTGGCGTGCGACGCCACGGACTCCTCGTGGCGGCGGTCCTGGCGCTTCTGTGACCGCCACTGGTCGGCGCCGAGGGCCCGGCTGCGAGATTCGGTGTCCGACAGGAGGCCCTCGTGCTCGGTGAGCTCGCCCATGGTGACGGTGAACAGGCGCGCCCGCTGGCTGTCGGCCAGCACCACGGCGTAACGCTCGTGCTCGTCCATCGCCTCGACCACCGGTCGCAGAAAGGCGCCGCGTCGCCAGTAGGCCGCCGGCGGGAAGGCCACACGGGCCTGGTGGACCTCGGTCAGCTTCGTCGCCGGGTGGACGACGACCAGCGCCGATCGACCCTGGGGCTCGAGGGCCCGGACCATCGCCAGGGCGTGCTCCGCGGCCTTCGCCAGCTCTAAGTCCTCCGGGTTCTTGGCGCGAAGCTCCTTGAGCAGCGCCTCGGCCTGCACGACGAAACCGCCGTTCCGGTTCGCCTGCCGGTTCTGGTCGACGTCGACGTACACCGTCAGGGTCGACGCCTCCTGCTGGGTCAAAGTGTGGAGTCGGCTCAAGACGCCCCGTCCGAGCATGGCCACCTCCCTCTTCGTGGGTCTCTCTCCTATGGTACCCCCTTCCGGCCCGACCGGCCCGAAATGCGGCGCACGGCCCCAGCCTTCCCCCCGCGCCGTGTCAGACGAGCGCGTCTGCAGCGCCGGCAGGGTGACGGCTCACCGGCGCAGGCAGTGCAGCAGGATCCCGGCGGCGACGGCGACGTTGAGGGACTCGACATCGCGCGCCAGCGGTATGACGACGGCGCCGTCGGCCAGGACGGCGGCGTGGCGGTCGAGTCCGCGTCCCTCGGCGCCAAGCAGCACCAGGGTCGGCGCCTCCGGCCGCCAGCTCGTCACCGGAATGCCGGCTGCGCCAGTCGCCCAAACCGAGCCCCCGGCGGAGCGAACCCGCTCAACCGCCCGAGTGGCGGTGACCTCTCGTTCGACGGGAATCCGGAGCACCGCCCCCGCCGCCCCGCGCACCGCGATCGCGCCGAAGGGGTCGGCACATCCCGGGCCGAGAAGCACGGCGGCGGCGCCGAGGCCCGCCGCCGCGCGCACGATCGCCCCGAGGTTGCCCGGATCCTGGACGGCGTCGAGCCACAGCGCGATCCCCCGCTCGCCTCGCCACACCGGCCAGCTCGGCTCCTCGGTCACTGCCAGCACACCCTGGGGTGAACGCGTCGGCGCCAGCGAGGCAAGCAGCTCGGGCTCGACCTGGAGGACCTCACGCGCCGCGTCGACCGCCTCGGCGATCTCGGCCGAGGCCAGGTTCTCGGGGGTCACGTAGAGCTCGAGGATCGGGAGCTGCCAGCGCACGAGGTCGGCCACCAGCCGCACCCCGTCGACCAGCACGACTCCCTGGGGACGACGACGGACGGCCTGTCGCAGGCGTTTCACACGGGCTCCATGCTTGCCCAGATGTTCCATGACCCGAGGGTACCCTGCTTTCCGTCAGCTGTGCCGCGAAATACATGTGGAAAGCTTCACAAGAATCTGCGAGAATCCCCGGCACCTCGAGACCGGCCCCGCGGCCGGCGAAAGGGACGGCCATGAGCCTCTCCTTGATCGCAAAGTCCATCGGCGAGTCGGCGACCCTGAAGCTCAACGAGATCGCCTCGATCCTCCGGGCCAAGGGCGATCCGGTGATCCACCTCGGCGGCGGCGAGCCCAAGGGCAAGCCGCCGCTGGACGCCCTGCTCGCCGCCAGCGCGCTGCTCAACTCGGGCGAGGTGCGCTACACCCCGCCCGACGGCATCCCTGCGCTCAAGAAGGCGGTCATTCGCTACCACGAGGAGTTCTACGGCTGGCGACCGGCGCCGGAGAACGTCATGGCGTCGGGAGGCGCCAAGCAGGCGATCATGTCGGCCCTGCACGCCCTCGTGAACCCTCAGGAGGAGGTCGTCTACCCGGCCCCCTACTGGGTCAGCT
>CAZKKP010000021.1:2104-14359 GCA_964553295.1 uncultured Thermoanaerobaculia bacterium
TCAGCTACCCCGAGATGGTCCGTCTCGTCGGCGGGGTGCCGGTCGCGGTCCACCCCGAGGACGGCTCCTTCATCCCGCGAGTCGAGGACGTCGAGAAGGTGGTCGGCGCCTACACCAAGGTGGTCATCGTCAACAGCCCGAACAACCCCTCCGGGGCGGTCTATCCGGAGGGCTTCATCGCCGACATCGTCGGCTTCTGCGAGCGCCGCGGGCTGTGGCTGATCATGGACGACATCTACCACCGGCTGCTGTTCGACGGCCGCAGGCCCTTGAACCCCTATGACTACGCGAAGGACCGCTCGGAGAACGCCAAGCTGGTCGTCGTCAACGGGGTGTCGAAGCAGTACGCGATGACCGGCTTCCGGATCGGCTGGGCGGTCGCCAACCGCACACTGATCCGGGCCATGACCAACATCCAGGGTCATGAGACCTCGGGTCCGTCGGCGCTGCTGCAGCACGCCGCGGTCGGCGCCATCAACGGCATCCAGTCGTCGGTGGAGTCGCTGCGCAAGACGCTGGAGAACAACCGCAACGTGCTCATCCAGGAGCTGCGGGCCTTCAACGGCGTGCACCTCGAGGAGCCCGGCGGAACCTTCTACTCGTTCCCCGATTTCAGCCACTACTCGAAGGACTCGGAGAAGCTGGCCAAGTTCCTGCTCGACAAGGTCCAGGTGGTGACCGTGCCGGGCAAGGAGTTCGGCCGCGAGGGCCACCTCAGGATCTCGTTCTGCGGCTCGGTCAAGGAGATCACCGAGGGCGTCGAGCGCATGAAGTGGGCGCTCGACCCGAACTCCCCCAACGAGCTCTGGATCGGCGAGCGCAAGCTGGTGAGGGACTGGACATGAGCAAGTACCTCGAGTTCGACACCCCGGCCTCGAAGCAGGCCGGTGACCTGAAGGCACTGTACGGCCTCGCCAACCACGGCCTCGTCCACCTCGACACGGTGTACTGGAACCTCCCGGCGGGAGCGTTGGTCGAGGAGGCGGTGTTCCGCAAGGAGGGCCACCTCGCGCACGGCGGCCCGCTCGTGGTCAACACCGGGAAGTGGTCGGCCCGGGCCGCCCAGGACAAGTACATCGTCCGCGAGCACTCGACCGAGGACCGGATCTGGTGGGGCGAGTACAACCGCCCCTACGACCCGGACAAGTTCTCGGCCCTGTTCGCCCGCGTCCAGGCCTACCTGCAGGACAAGGAGCTCTTCGTCCAGGACTGCTACGTCGGCGCCGACCCCGAGTACCGGATGCCGATCCGGGTGATCTCCGAGGACGCCTGGCACTCCCTGTTCGCGCGCACGATGTTCATCGCCCCGACCACCCAAGGCGCCTACCAGAGCCACGTCCCGGACTTCACGGTGATCGCCCTGCCGGGCTTCTTCTGCGACCCCCGGATCGACAGTACCCGCACCGAGACAGCGATCATCCTCAACTTCGCAGAGAGGCTCGCACTGATCTGCAACAGCTCCTACGGCGGCGAGATCAAGAAGAGCATGTTCACGGTGCTCAACTTCCTGCTGCCGCTGCGAGAGGTGCTGTCGATGCACTGCTCGGCTAACGTCGGCGCCGACGGCGACGTCGCCCTGTTCTTCGGCCTGTCGGGCACCGGCAAGACGACGCTCTCGGCGGACCCGCGGCGACGGCTCATCGGCGACGACGAGCACGGCTGGTCGTCGACCGGAGTGTTCAACTTCGAGGGCGGCTGCTACGCCAAGGTGATCCGGCTGTCAGCCGAGCACGAGCCCGAGATCTGGGCAACCACCCGGCGCTTCGGCACCATCCTCGAAAACGTCGTCTACGACCCCACCTCGCGCAGGCTCGACCTCGACGACGACCGCTTCACCGAGAACACCCGCGCCGCCTACCCCCTCGACTTCATCGACAACGTCGTGCCCGGTGGTGCGGTCACGTCGCACCCGAAGAACATCATCCTGCTCACCTGTGATGCCCAGGGCGTGCTGCCGCCGATCGCGCGGCTCGAGCCTGAACAGGCGGTGTACCACTTCATCTCGGGCTACACCTCGAAGATCGCCGGCACCGAGATCGGCCTCGGGGTCGAGCCCGAGATCGCGTTCTCGGCCTGCTTCGGCGCGCCGTTCATGGTCCACCATCCCTTCCAGTACGCCAACATGCTCAAGCAGCGCATGCTCCGGCACGGCGCCACCTGCTGGCTGGTCAACACCGGCTGGGTCGGCGGCGGCTGGGGGGTCGGCAAGCGGATCTCGATCCGCCACACCCGCAACCTGCTCAACGCGGCCCTCGAGGGCCGCCTGGCCGAGGTCGAGTACCGTCACGACCGGCTCTTCGGCTTCCAGGTGCCGGTGGCCTGCCCCGAGGTGCCGGCCGAGGTCCTCGACCCCTCGACCTCGTGGGGCAACAAGGACGAGTACTGGCGGCGTTACGACGCACTCGCGGCGCGCTACATCGAGAACTTCAAGCAGTTCGCCGCCGGCTGCCCGGCCGAGGTCGTCGGCGCCGGACCACGCCGCCTCGCCGACCTCGGGTGAGACCCCCGCGGCGACGGGCCCGTGGTTGTCGCCGCCGCTGACGCTGCCGCTGCGACGGCGGCATTCGTGAGCGGCTCGGGCACGGGCTCGGGTGGTGCGCTCGCCCGCGCGGTGTCCGGACCGGCCGAGTATGATGGGGGACCGATGGTGACGCCCGGCCGCGGCCGGGCGGGTAACTGGAGTCAGCGATGGGATGCGTGCTGGTGGTGGACGACGATCGCGTCACCCTCCGTCTCACCGAGGGAGTCCTGCATGCGGCCGGGCACCGGGTACTCGGCTGTGCACAGCCCGACCAGGCCCCGGCCCTGGCCCGGCAGCACCGCGTCGACGTGGTGGTGCTCGACGTGCTGATGCCCGGCATGAACGGCTACGAGGTCCTGCGCCGACTGCGCGCCGAGCCGACCACGGCGTCGATCCCGGTGCTGATGCTGTCGGCGCTCAAGGAGGGTGTCGACCGCGTGCGCGGTCTCACCCTCGGCGCCGAGGATTACCTCGCCAAGCCCTTCGAGCCCGACGAGCTCGCGATCCGGGTCAACCGCCTGATGGCCACCGCCGCATCCGCGGAAGTGCAGCTCGAGGGTCGGCTCGGCATCGTCACCGTGCCGGAGATCCTGCAGACCCTGCAGAACGGCCGCGCCACCGGCACCCTCGACCTGTGGTCGGATCGCTGCCATGGCTCGGTCGAGCTGGTAGAGGGGCGGGCCGTGCGGGGGCGCCTCGGCAAGATCGAGGGCCGCGAGGCGGTGCTGGCGATGTTCGACATCGACCAGGGACGCTTCCGGTTCGGCCCGACCCCACCCGACTCCGGCCCGGATCGCGAACGGGACGACTACTCGATCCAGGACCTGATCTTCACCGCCGCCTGGCTGACCGACGAGCTCGCTCGCCGCCCCAAGGTCGGCGCCGACGACCTGCTCTGGGTGACGACCGACCGGGCTGGGATGCTGCCGATACCGCCCGCCTTCGCCTCGCTGCCGACGGCTGAGATCTGGCGGATCGTCGCCGAGCAACCCGGCGTCTCGCTGGCCGAGCTCGAGGATGCGATTGGATCGGCGCCGGGCATCGTCCGCCTGGCGGTCGCCGTGCTGGTCGAGTCAGGGTCGCTGCGCACCGCCGCGGTGAGCGACGACGCGATCCACCACGAGGACCTCGTCAGCGCCATCCGAGCGGTCGGTCGGGCCGCCCGCGAGCTGCGGCCCGAGGCGCCGCTAGCTCAGCTGCTGGTAGTTGCCGACGAGGGGGTCCTCGGCCAGCTCCTCGAGCTCCGGGCGGCCGTTCCGGCGGCGTTGATGCCCGCTCCGGGAGAGTCCCTGGCCGGCGCCTGGCGGGCTGGACGTGTCGCCACGCTACCCCTGTCCGCCGAAGGACAGACGGTCGTCCTCCACCTCGCCCCGGCGGCGCGGGCGCGCACCCGGCGGCAGCTCGAGGAGGTGCTCTCGGGCTATGCCGGCGCCATTCTCTGGTTGTCCGACGAGGAGACCTTCGAGCAGGTCCGCTGGCTGGTCGCAGCGGTCGGCAGCCCACGCGGCCCGGCGAGGGGCGTGCTCGTGACCAGCGACCGCCGAACCGCCTTCCGCGCCGCCCGCGAACTCGACGACGCGGTCGGCTGGCGACTGTCAATGAGCCGGCCCGCCGGCCTCGGCGACCTCCTCGGTCTGATCGCCGCCGACTGAAACACCGACGACGCACCGTACCTTCGGGGCCTGGCGTCAGGACTGGAGAGGGAGGCCCGAGGTCGGGGCGAAGGAGGCGAGCAGGGCGACGCGGACCACACTCTGGGTCAGGATCGCGAGCTGCAGCACCGCGGTCAGCATCAGGTGGTGGCCGTCCCCGAGAGCCGGCAGGCGCCAGCCCAGCAGCAGCGGCCACAGGGCGGCGGCCACCGCTGGCATCCACCACAGCAGTAGCGTGCCGAAGCTCGCCACGGGCTGACGGACGGCGCCGTCGAGGCCGCGCAGCCAGGCGGCGACCGCGGATCGCCGATCCGCCCGACCGAGCAACCAGGCGCCGCGGAGTGCCGCCAGTGCGACCAGCGTCGTCACCGCCACCGTGCCGGCGCCGCCGATCAGGGCGACCAGGAGCAACCGCCCTGACGGCGGTGGCTCACCGGTCTTCGCGAGCACGAGGGCTGCCGGCGTCCACACCACGGCGAGCCCGACGACCAGGGCAGACGTTGACGTCAGGCCGAGCCGGAGGAAGCGCCCGAAACGCACCAGACCGAGACCGAGAAGCTCGCCCAACGTCGGCGGGCGGTTGGCGGCGGCCCACAACCGCCAGCCGACCACCGAGGCCCGCCACAGCGCTCCCCACAACCAGGACAGCAGGCAGCCGCTGAGGACCGCGAAGACGAGCGGCCCGGTCGCCGGCGCTACGCTGCCGAGGACGACCGTCAGTGCCTCGCCGGAGGGTAGCGGGAGATCCGTCGGCAGCCGGTCCAGGGGCGCCAGGACGGCGCCGACGACTACCGTGAACGGCAGCAGCACCGTCGCAGACACCAGCCATCCGGCGAGCACCAGACGCCACAGCCGGATCGCATCGCGAGCCCCCAGTGCGGGCGCCGGAAACGGCAGCCGGGTTCGGCGTCGTACGCTCATCCCACCGGCAGCTCGGCCAGGCGTGAGAGCTGCAGCGCCGCGGCCAGCCACCACCTCCAGCGCGCCGCCAACCCCGACGGGCTGGCACGCCAGTAGTTGTCAGCGCGCCGCGTCTCCAGCGCCCAGAGGCCGTCGGGGTCGATGGCAACCTCGACGAGCGGGGTCGGGGAATCGATGTGCCACACCACCCGGCGACCGTCAGCCTGCCAGCGACGCAGCTCCTGACGACCGTCCGCCCAGCGCAGCCGGACCTCGACCGGGCCGGTCGCCTCGCCGCGCCGGCCGAGCTCGAGCACGGCCCGCCACGTCCCGGAAAGGGAGGTCTCGTGTCCGATGTCGTCGACGCCGGCTCGCTCGAGGATCGTGACCCCCTCGACCGCCCAGTCGACGGCGCCTTCGGCCCGCACCACCCGGTCGGCGAATGCACCGAGGTCCACGCTCGAGATCTCGGACAGGATCGTGATCAGGCCCTGGTCGCTGCCGGCTGGGTCGCGGCCGCGCTCGACGTAGCGGCGCACCGCGCGGGCGAAGTGCCGCTCCCCGACGAGACCTTCGAGGGTTCTCAGAGTCAGTCCCGGACGTACCTGCGCCTGACGCTCACCGAACCTCGACGGAGGCCGTGCCGCCAAACGCCGGTCGAGCCTCCACGGCCACGACGGGACAACGAGGGCGAGACGCTCGCGAGCCCACGGGTCGGCGCCCGCGAAGCGGCCACCCCTGCCAGCCTCTGCGGCGGCGAGCCACGACAGCTCGGCGTGAGCGGCGAGACCTCGGTCAACCGTCGCTCGGTCGGGGCCGCGGGGGGCCGCCAGCTCTGCGAGGAGCTGGCGGGCGAGACCGTGCAGGGTCACCGCCTCGGCGACCGGGAAAGCCGCGGGCAGCTCGGCCCGCAAGCCGCGGACGGCGGGCACCCCGAGGAACATCGGATGCGCGAAACCGTCGGCGGGACCGGGGGACGCCGGCAGAGCGAGCAGGGTGAGCTGCGGGTGCGGGTACGGACCGTGCCAGAGCCCGAGCCAGGCCAGGCTGATCCGAGCGGCCGCGACCGCCCGGGCCGTCGACTCCCGGTCGTGACCGCCTGCCAGGATCCTCAGGTGGACCGGCGCGAGCTCGAGATCAGCGGGGCTGAGCTGGAGCCGGGCCGAGGCCGAGGCCAGCCATGCCTGGGGCACGTCCTCGAGCGGGTCGAACTCCTCCTCGAGGACGACGAGCTCGCCCGGTGGGGCGGCGCACCAGGCGAAGTCTCGCACCCGCCGTGCCGACAGCACGACCCGCTCGGTGGCCGGCGCCGAGGAGGGCTCCCGCCGAACCTCGACCCCGGTGCCGCCGACCACCCAGGCCTCGGGAACCGTCAGCTCGACCCGGAAGCTCGCGAGCTCCCCCGGCACACCGTCGCCCAGCGCTTCCGGGGCGGCGCCGACTGGCACCACCCTGGGGAACCAGTCCTGGGCGAGCAGCAGCGCGCCCTGGCCACGGCGCGACCCGAACGGCCGGTGCAGCTCGGTCTCGAACTCGAGCTCGACCAGGATCGAGCTGCCCGGCGCGACCGGCGCCGACAGCTCGAGAATCGTCCACTCCGGGAACCCGGCGAGCGCGCGCTGATCACGGCGCACCTCGAGGTCGAGCCCGCCTGCTGCGGGCGGGGTTGTCAGCCGCCAGCCGCCAGGCGCCAGGCGCAGCTCGAGGGCCGGCGCCGCCGAGCGGTTGTACCACCGCAGGCGCCCACGTCCTTGCAGCCGACCGGTGGCGGGCTCGAGCTCGACCGCCAGATCGTACTCGACCGGCAGCTCACGGGCCGGCGCCTCCGGCGCCACCACCACCGTCAGACCGAGGAACGTGACCGCCACCACCCGTGCGACGCCGTGCATCGTCGGCGAGTGTAGCGCGACGTGACGCGGCGCCGCGACCGGTCTACAGTATGGGGTGATGGCTCGATTCGCCGTGATGCTGCTGACCCTGGCTCTCGCCGCGCCGCCGGCCGCCGCTGCCGGACGATTCACTCTCGGGTTGGAGGGGATCAACCTCGAGCCCGTCGACCCCCGCACGGAGGCTCGGCTGGCCCGCTGGAACTCGCCGATGGGACGGCTTGCCGCCCACATGCAGCGGGAGCAGGGGATGCTGGGATGGGGTGGCCTGGTCGGCGGTCCCTCCCAGGGGATCGCCGTCGGCGCGAAGCTGCAGCGCGGCTTCAAGATCCAGCTGTATGCGGCAGTCGTCGAGGGTGGCGCCGAGGCCTACGAGCGATCGGTCGAGGTGGTGCGCTGGCCGTGGCAGTCCGGCGGACTCGAGGTGCTGCCGATCGAGGAGCAGCTCGCCCACCTTCTCGGCCGGAGGCTGGCTGCCAGAGCGGACACCGAAAAGCCCCCCGGCTCACCGGGGGGCGGTGCTTGAGGCCAAGCCCCCGCTCAGAGGCGGTCTTTCAGGGTCTTGGAGACCTTGAACTTGATGCTCTTCGACGCGGCGATCTTGATCGCCTTGCCAGTGGCCGGGTTGCGCCCCTCGCGGGCCGGCCGCTCGCTCACCTGGAAGGTGCCAAAGCCGGGCACCGAGACCTTGTCGCCCTTGGCGAGCGCATCGCCAATGAAGTCGAACATCTCGTCGTACACCGAAGCAACCTTGGTCTTCGGCAGCCCGGTCAGGTCCGCAATCTTGTCCACCAGCTCAGCTTTTCCAGCCATGTTTCCTCCTTCGACACCAGGTCGTGATGGCTCACCGTAGCGCGGAGCGAGCCCGCGGTCAAGGCGTCGGCGCGGCAAAGGCAGGGTCGCCTTCCTCGCGAAGCCTGCCGGGAAGGACGCCGCCCGTTCACGGGTTGTCCAGGTATGCAGCTGCGACGGCTCGCCGGCGCCGTGACCGTGATCCTCGCAACCCTGGCCTGCGCCGCTCGAGGAGGAGAGATGATCGAGCCCGGATCGCCCTTCCCGAGGTTCGCCCTCACTGCCCACGACGGCTCGGCGGTGACCTCCGAGACCCTCGCGGGCACCGGCTACCTGATCTACTTCTACCCCAAGGCTGACACCCCCGGCTGCACCGCCGAGGCCTGCCAGCTGCGCGACTCCTGGAGCGAGCTGGCCGAGCTCGATGTGACGGTGGTCGGGGTCTCCTACGACGCCCCCGAGTCGAACCGGCGTTTCGCCGAGAAGCACCGGTTGCCCTTCCTGCTGCTGTCGGACCGCGAGCGAACGCTGGCCAAGGCCGTCGGAGCGGCCCGGCTGCTGCTGCCCGTGCCCAAGCGGATCTCGTACCTCGTCGACGGCGACGGGACGGTGCTCCGCGCCTACCCGTCCGTCGTGCCGGCCAGCCATGCCGAGCAGGTCCTCACCGACCTCCGCTCGCTGCTTGCGTCATCGTCCGACTGAGATCAGAAGCTCGCGACGAGGGAGACCTTGGTCGTGGTGTCGGTGGTGTCGTTGTCGCCGATCGGCCGGCTGCGGTAGCGCAACCCGTAGTCCAGCTTGACGGCGAGCCACGAGTTGACCGCCGCACTCAGGCCAGTGTTCGAGCTCAACCGCCAGTCGTCGCTGTCGTCGAAGTTGGGATAGAAGATCAGCCGCTGGACGAAAGACGCGGCGTCGCTGATCTTCCACTCGTAGGCCAGCCCGGCCACCGCGCCGAGGTAGTCGACGCCGGTCTCGACCTCGGCGCCGTCCGGCAGCGTCTGCACCTGGGTCTCGTCGGTCCATGTGGCGCCCAGGTCGAAGCTCAGCAGGTGGGTCGGCCCGCGCAGGGCCCTGTAGAGCACACCCGCCTCGACGACGTAGCGCGGGTCGATGCCGGCGAACACGTCTCTCTCACCGCTGACCCCGGCGAACAGGTCGAAGCGCTCTGACAGTGACCGCTTTGCGCGGACTCCAACGAGGTAGCGCTCAGCGGTCTTGACCGAGTCCTCGTCGGCGCGGTTGAAGGCCGCGATCACCTCCAGACCCCACGGCGTCGGCGCCCGCTCCATCTTGAAGTCGAGGCCGAAGGTCGTGGTGTCCGAGTTGCCGCTCGTCGCCAGGTAGGCCAGACCGAGGGATCCCGTCCAGGGGGAGGCCGCATCCTCGACGGTCTCGTCCGCAGCCGCGAGCGGCAGCGTCGAGCCCAGCAGCAGTAGCGTGATCATCGCCCGGCTTCTCGCACCCATGTCTATCCTCCTGGTTGCGTTTGCGTTACTCCGCCGCGGCGGTCAAGGCCGCAGATCTCTCGTTCGACACGCCGTTCCATTCCATCAGAAGATACCACGACCGCCGGAGGCCGGACGACGACGGCCGCCGTCATCACTCCGGGTCCGCCGCGGGGAACCGCACGACCGCCCGCTATACTGCGGCTCATGACCACTGGCGCCCAGGTCGATCCCGACGACCACGAGCCGCTCAGGACGGGGCGTCGCCTGTGGGCGGTGGCGGCGGTGGCGGCGGTCGGCCTGGCGGTGGCCGGGCTCCAGGTGTTGGTACCGTGGTCCGGAGACCGGGTCCAGTTCCTGCTGCTCGCTGCCGCCAACGGTGTCGCCGCCGGCCTGAGCGCCTGGCTCTTCCAGCTCCGCTGGCGGACCCTGGGAGACCCTGCCGACCAGCAGGTGCGCAACGTGTTCCTGCCCGTGACGGCGCACTTCGCCGCACGCTTCGCCATCGCGCCTCTCGACCTCGAGGTGGCGGTTCTCGGCGTCGTCGTGCAGTCGTCCTGGATCGTCACCCAGACCCTGTCCGTCTTCTTCCTGCTGATGGCCGTGCAGCACAGTTCCGGGGGCGGGCCGCTACGAGGTCCCGTGCAGAGGATGGCGGCAGCGTCGATCGCGGCCCTCGCCGCCCTGCTCGGCTTCTGGTGGATCGAGGCGGTCGCGGCGCCCCTCACCGTCCGACCGGCGGGGCTCGCGCTGGCCGCCATCTATCTGGTGGCCGCAGCCGTGCCGCTGCTCGGCCGCAGCGGTCAGCGCACACGACGGGAGATCTGGCTGGGTGCGACCTTCCTGCTCATCGCCGGGGCGCACCTGAACCTGTCCTGGTCGAGCCGACCCTACGACCCGCCCTTCATGTGGGGCCACCTCCTGCTGGCCCTCGGCCTGCTCACGCCGATCGCCGGCGCGATGCTCGAGAACATCGCCCTGCTGGAGGCCCAGCTGGCCTCCAGTCGGCGACTCCTCGACTTCCGGCGTCGGCTCGAGGTGCTGCTCGACAGCCTTCCAGGGATCGTGCTGTCCATCGGCCCCGATCTCGAGGTGCTGTACGCCAATCGATCCGCCCAGCACCTCCTCGGCCTGCCGCCCGGCCTCGGCGGCCCTGGATCGTGGCTCGATCGCCTGGTCGACCCCGGCGACCGTGCCCTGCTCGCCCGGACCGTACCCGGGCTGATCCAGAGCAACGCGACCGAGGTCTGGGAGCGGGTCGTGCGTCTCGACGGCCCGGAGGGCCTGGTCCACTGGCTGAGCCTCGAGCTGCACCCGATCGTCGACCCGGTGGTCGGCCGGGCGGCGGTGCAGGTAGTCGCGACCGACGTCACCGACCTGCAGCTGGTCCGACGCACCAGTGAGAGTCGCCAGTCGCGTCTCGTCTTCCTGTCGAACGTTGCCCAGACCGTGGCGGGGGAGGTCGCGGTCGAGCGCGTGCTGGGCCGGTTCCTCGAGCTCGGGGGCGAGGTCTACCCGCTGCGGTCGCTCCAGCTTTGGCAGCCTTGCCCGGACCTCAGCCATCTCGAGACGGTGCTTCGGGCGGAAGCCGGGGGCGCGGTGACAACAGTCCCGCGGGCGGCGCGGACCGCCATCGGCGAGCCCGATCACCCGGCGTGGCGCGCCTTTCGCGACGCCTTCCCCCAGATGGCGCCACCGGCCGGGTCGGCGACTGACGGCGAGCGCAAGGTCTACCTTCCGCTGCTCGCCGCCGGTCTTTCGGTCGGAGTGCTCGAGATCGGCCTCGACGCGATGCTCGAGGTCGGACCCGACGACATCGACCTCTTGACCCAGGTCGGCATCCTGCTCGGCGGCGCCATCCACCTCGGTCGCCTGGTGCGCGAGCTCAACGAGCAGCGGGCGGTGGCGATGGAGGCCTCCCGCCTCAAGTCGGAGTTCCTCGCCAACACCTCCCACGAGCTGCGCACGCCGTTGACCGCCATCCTCGGCTTCCTGCGCCTGCTGGTCGAGGACGCGGTCGAGGACCCGGCTCGCCGCCGGGAGTTCCTGCAGATCACCCTCGACTCAGCCGAGAAGCTCCTGGTCCTGATCAACGACGTGCTCGACCTGGCCAAGATCGAGGCTGGTCGCCTCGAGGTCCACAGCCAGCCGGTGACCGCCCGCCAGGTCATCGAGGACCTCGAGGGCCTGTTCCGCCACCAGATGCGCGGCCGCGGCGTCAGCTTCACCGCCGAGGCGCCGACGCCGAGCCTCGTGCTCTGGGCGGATCGCGACCGCACGACCCAGATCCTCACCAACCTGGTCTCCAACGCCCTGAAGTTCACCCCTCGGGGGGGCGCGATCAGGGTCGGATGCCGCGCCTTCGACCGCGAGGTCGCATTCACCGTGACTGACACCGGCGCCGGGATCCCGCCGGACGAGGTCGAACGGGTGTTCGAGTCGTTCTACCAGGTCGACGGCTCGACCACGCGGCAGCACGGCGGCACCGGGCTCGGGCTGACCATCTCGCGACGCCTCGCAGAGCTGATGGGCGGCACCCTCACGCTGGACAGCCCCGGCATCAACCAGGGCACCACGGCGTCTCTCCGGCTGCCCTCCTATCGCGACTGATTTCGCCCGGGCCAGAGTCTCCGTAACTCCCCACGTGTCTTTACTCAACTGTGGCAGATCTGTTGATACACTTTCAGGGACATGCTCAGCGACCCCCGAAGGGCGGCGGACGACCTCGTCGTCGACGCTCGCCGCGGCTCGCGCCCGACCTCTGCGAGAGAGGGGTTGACACGGCGCTTAATTTTTCATAAATTCCTAAATGGTTATATGGCGAAGGAGGTGCCATGACACGCCGAGCCCTTCTCACGCTCTCGATCCTGCTGCTGGCCGGCGCCGCGGGCGCCAGCCCGCCGCTGACCCTCCAGGAGGCCGTCGCCGTGGCCCTCGAGCAGAACCCGGCGGTCCGCTCAGCCCGCGAGTCCGCGGACGCGGCGGCGGCCCGGGCCGCCCAGGCGCGCGGGGCGCGGAGGCCGCGGCTCGACCTCGTCGAGGCCTTCACCTGGACC
>CAZKKP010000021.1:14369-14812 GCA_964553295.1 uncultured Thermoanaerobaculia bacterium
ACCGATCAGCCCGCCAGCGTGTTCGCCCTGACTCTCAACCAGGAGCGCTTCGACCTCGGCGGCTTCTTGGAGGCTGACCCCAACCAGCCGGACGCCCTCGACACCTGGTCGACTCACCTCGAGCTGACGTTGCCGGTGTACACCGGCGGCCAGTTGACGGCCCGGATAGACCAGGCGACCGCTGTGGCGACCGCGGAGGAGTCGGACTTCTGGTGGGCTCGCGAGCTGACGGCGCACGAGGTGGTCGCGGCCTTCGTCGAGCTCGCCAAGGCACGGGACAGCGCCGCCCTTCTCCGCACCGCTCGGGCCACCACCCTTCGCCATGTCGAGCTGGCACGCTCCCTGGCCGGCCAGGGCATGCTCCTGGAGGCCGACGTGCTCAAGGCGGAGGTCCACCTGGCAGAGGTCGAAGAGCACGTCGTGGCGCGGGTCGCCGTGAATGA
>CAZKKP010000021.1:14822-19731 GCA_964553295.1 uncultured Thermoanaerobaculia bacterium
AGCACCTCGCTCGTGCCGAGAGCGGCGCCGCCCTGGCCGAGGCCTCCCTCAACTTCCGCCTCGGGACGGACCAGGGCACCCCGCGGCTGCTGGCGCCGCTGGCCGTGGCCCCCGAGATCGACGGCACCCTTGAGGAGCACCTGGTCCGGGCGCTCGACCGACGGCACGACCTGGGCGCCACCCGCGCCCGCCTCGAAGCCGGCCGCCTCGAGGAGCGGGTGGCCCGCGCCGGGTTCCTTCCCGAGGTCGCGGTGCGCGGCTCTTACGACCTGTTCGACGACACCCCGTTCGGCAGCCGCGGCGGCTCGGCCACCGTGGTCGCCTTCGCCCGCCTGAACCTCTATCGCGGCGGCGCCGACGCGGCCGCCCTCGAGAGCGCGCGCAGCAGCACCCGCAGCTTCGAGCAGCTGCTGCGCCGCTTCGAGGACTCGGTCCGCCTCGAGGTCCGTCAGGCCTGGCAGGAGCTGGCGACGGCCCGCGCCCGACAGGCCACCGCGAGCCGCTCCCTGGCCGCAGCCGGCGAAGCGGTCAGGGTCACCCAGCAGCGCTTCCGTCAGGGCCTGGAGCGGATCGTCGACCTGCTCGACGCCGAGACCGCGCTGCGCGAGGCCCAGAGCCGCGAGCTGAGCGCCCGCTACGACGCGCTCGCCGAGACCTTCCGGCTGCGCCACCTGACCGGCGACAGCCTCGTCGATTCCCCGGTGGAGGTGTTCGAATGAACCGCGCCCGCACCCTCGTCGTTGCCGCCTTCCTGTCGACCGTCGTGCTCCTCCTCGCCGGCTGCGGCGCCGACCGCCCGACCCGGGCCACCGCCGAGCCGACGCCGCTCAGCGTCCGCGTGCAGCCCGTTGAGCGGGCCAAAGAAGGCCGCCTCCTCGAGGTCCGGGGGACCGTCCATCCGCGGCGCCAGACCTTCGTCTCGAGCCGGGTGAGCGGCCCGGTGGTGGCGCTCATGGTGCGCGCCGGCGACACCGTCGCCGCCGGCGCTCCGCTGCTCGAGATCCAACCCGAGGCCAGTCAGGGTCAGCTCGACCAGGCACGGGGCGGCCTCGCCCAGGCCGAAGCAGCTCGCGTGCTCGCCGCCCGCAACCTCGAGCGCTACGAGGCCCTCCACGCCGAGAAGGCGGCCTCGGATCTCGAGCTCGACATCGCCCGGATGCAGGCCGAGCAGGCGCGCGGCGCAGTCGAGCAGACGCGCGGCGCGGTCGCCGCGGCAAGCTCCGTGGCCGCCGAGGCGATCGTGCGCGCGCCCTTCGCTGCCCGGGTCGTGGAGACCCTCGTCGAGCTCGGCGAGCTCGCCACTCCGGGCCGGCCCCTGGTCCAGGTCGAGTCGGCCCGAGGAAGCCAGCTGCACCTGGCGGTGCCCGCCGGAGACATCGCCTTGGTGGCGGTAGGCGACCGCATCGAGGTCGTGCTCGACGCCCGTCCCGATCTCGCCACCCTCGACGGCGTCGTCGCGGAGATCGTGCCCAGCGCCGAGCCACAGACCCACACCTTCACGGTCAAGCTTGACCTGGGCGGCGCCGAGGTCGCCTCCGGCCTCACCGGATTCGCCCGGCTTCCCGGTGGCGCCAGCGAGCGTCTCGTCGTGCCGGCCTCGGCGGTCCACCGACGCGGGGGGCTCGAGCTGGTTGTGGTCCGCGCCGCCGACGGCAGGGCCCGGACCCGGGCGGTGACCACCGGCAGTCGTCGCCCCGACGGCTCGGTCGAGGTTCTCTCCGGCCTCGCCGAAGGTGAGCTGGTGGCGCTCGACGCCGCCGCACCGCCGGCCGACGGGACCCCGCTGGAGGTGCTGCGATGAGCAGCCCGGACCGCCCCGGGGGCCGCGGCCCGACGCCCGAGGAGCTCGAGTCGGCACGGCGGGAAGCACTCCGCCTGAAGATGACCCGACGAGGGCTCGGGCTGTCGGGCAGAATCGGCCGGGCCTTTCTCGACTCCAAGCTGACCCCGCTGCTGATCGTCGCCTCGCTGCTCGTCGGCCTCTTCGCGGTGCTCGTCACACCGTCGGAGGAGGAGCCGCAGATCAAGGTGCCGATGATCGACGTCATGATCCCGGCGCCCGGCGCCAGCGCCGAAGAGGTCGAGGCGCGGATCGTCGCGCCGCTGGAGAAGCTGCTCTACGAGATCGAGAACGTCGAGTACATCTACTCGACCTCGGCGCCGTCCGGCGGCCTGATCATCGTCCGCTTCCTGGTCGGGACCGATCCCGACCAGGCGGCGGTCCGGGTCCACACCAAGATCGCCTCGGCGACGGACCGGCTGCCCGCGGGCCTGCTGCCGCCGGTGGTCAAACCGCGCACCATCGACGACGTGCCGGTGGTGGCGTACACCCTGTGGGGAACCGAGGCGACGCCTCTGGAGCTGCGTCGGGTCGCCGACGAGCTCAAGGTGGAGCTGTCCCGCCACCCTCGGGTCGGCGAAGTGATGGTGATCGGCGGCCAGCGACGGGTGGTCCGGGTCGACTTCGACCGGGAGAAGCTGGCCTCCCGCTCGGTGTCGCTGCTCCAGGCCGCCCAGGCGATCGCCGCCTTCAACCTCCGGCTGCCGGCCGGCAGCACCACCATCGCCGACCGTGAGGTGGTGGTCGACGTCGGCCGGTTCCTCGCCGACGCCACCGAGGTCGCCGGGGTGGTGGTGGCGGTGAGTGACGGCCGGCCGGTGTTCCTCGGCGACGTCGCGTCGGTCGAGCTCGGCCCCGAGGAACCGACCAGCTATGTCTGGCTGGGGTCCGGCCCAGCCGCCTCGGAGAAGGGCCTCGAGCGCCCCGGCATCGACCAGCCGGCGGTCACCGTCGCGGTCGCCAAGAAGCAGGGAACCAACGCCGTCGACATGGTGCGCGACCTCGACCGGACCCTTGAGGACCTGCGCGGGCGGGTCATCCCGTCCGATCTCGAGGTGCTCAAGACCCGGGACTACGGCGCCACCGCCCACGAGAAGTCGAACGAGCTCCTCAAGCACCTGTACTCGGCGACCCTCGCCGTGATCCTCCTGATGTGGATCACCTTGTCGCGACGCGAGGCGATCGTGGTCGCGGTGGTGATCCCGGTGACCCTGGCCCTGACTCTGGCAGCCAGCTACTTCTTCGGCTACACCCTGAACCGGGTGAGTCTGTTCGCCCTGGTGTTCTCGATCGGAATCCTGGTCGACGACGCCATCGTCGTCGTCGAGAACATCCACCGTCACATCCGGATGCGCTGGTCCGATCCCCGGCAGACCACGATCTACGCCGTCGACGAGGTCGGCAACCCGACCATCCTCGCCACCTTCGCGATCATCTCGGCCCTGCTGCCGCTGGCCTTCGTGAGCGGCCTCATGGGGCCCTACATGCGGCCGATTCCGATCAACGCCTCAGCGGCGATGCTGTTCTCCCTCGCCGTGGCCTTCACCATCTCGCCCTGGCTCGCCTACCGGCTGTTCCGCAGGCAAGGGGCCGCCACCGACCCCGAGGCGAAGGCCGAGCCTGTTCTCGAGGGAGGAGACGCAACCGACGGTCGGCTGGCGCGACTGTACTCGTCTCTGATGCGGCCGCTGATCCGCTCAGCGGTGCTTCGCGTTCTTTTCCTGGCGGGGGTTCTCGGGCTGCTGCTGCTCGCTATGGCGACCCTCGCGGTCGGCTTCACCACCGTCAAGATGCTGCCGCACGACAACAAGTCCGAGCTGCAGGTGATCGTCGACGCGCCGGAGGGCTTCTCCCTGGAGCGGACCAATGCGGCGGCCCGCGAGATCGCCGCGACCTTCCGCGATCTCGAGGAGGTCACCGACTACCAGGTCTACGTCGGCACCTCGGCGCCCTTCAACTTCAACGGCCTCGTCCGCCACTACTTTCTTCGCACCGCCCCGAACCAGGCCGACATCCAGGTCAACTTCGTGCACAAGGAGAAGCGGCGACGACAGTCCCACGAGCTCGCCGGGGCCGTCCGCCAGCTCATCCAACCCGTCGCCGAGGAGCTCGGCGTCCGGGTGAAGGTGGCCGAGATCCCGCCCGGGCCGCCGGTGATGGCCACCCTGGTGGCGGAGGTCTACGGACCCTCACTGGAGGACCGCCTCGCGGTGGCCGAGCAGATCCGTGCCGTCTTCGAGGAGACCGACGGCGTGGTCGACGTCGACTGGGAGGTGGAGGACGAGGGTCCGAGCCTTCAGATCGAGCTCGACCGGGAGAAGGCCGCGCGCGCCGGGGTCAGCCCGGAGACCGTGGTTCACACCCTGCGCACCGCACTGGCCGGCGCCGAGGTGGGCGTGCTGCGGACCGCCGCGACCCGCCAGGACATTCCGATCCTGCTCCGGCTCCAGCGTGCCCAGCGGGCCCATCCCGAGGACCTGCTGCAGCTGACCGTCCACGGCGGCGACGGCCGGATGGAGCCGCTGGCCGAGATCGCGACCGCGGTGGACGCGAGCCGTGAGCGCAACCGGTACCACAAGAACCTGCAGCCCGTGACCTACGTCTACGGCGAGGTCGCCGGCGTCTTCGAGGCCCCGGTCTACGCGATCCTCGAGATGGAGAAGAGGATCCGGCAGATCGAGACGCCCCTCGGCGAGCCGCTCGAGATCATCGCCACCCGGCTGCCGGAAGACACCAGCCGCTACATCATGAAGTGGGACGGGGAGTGGCACATCACCTACGAGGTGTTCCGCGACATGGGCATCGCCTTCGCGATCGTGATGGTGCTGATCTACGTCCTCATGGTCGGCTGGTTCAAGTCGTTCGTCACGCCGATCATCATCATGGTGCCGATCCCCCTGACCCTGGTCGGGATCTTGCCCGCCCACGGCGCCTTCGGGGTCTTCTTCACCGCCACCTCGATGATCGGGTTCATTGCCCTGGCCGGCATCATCGTGCGCAACTCGATCCTGCTCGTCGACTTCATCAACCTCGAGCTGCGCGCTGGCGAGCTCCTGGAGGAGGCCGTGG
>CAZKKP010000022.1:0-4644 GCA_964553295.1 uncultured Thermoanaerobaculia bacterium
CGGGTGGCGAGGATCGGCGATGGCGGCGCGGGCGTAAAAACCGAGGGCGAGGTCGGCCTCGCCGTCGAGCAGGGCGAGCTGGCCGGCCAGCAGCCGGCGCACGCACTCGGCCGGGTCCGGCGGCCGCACCCTCGCCCGGGGCGGACCCATGCGGCTCAGCACCAGGCGCACGCTCTCCCGCCAGTAGCCCTCGCCGGCGATCTCGACGCCCCGGGCGGGGTACTCGAGGATCGGATGGTCGTCGCTGTTCACCAGCGCACCTTCGGCGAGGGCTCGCAGGTCGTCGCCGCCGAGCACCCGGATCGAGGCGAAGAGGGCGGGCTCGTCGTAACCGAGCTCGGCCAGGCTCATGCTGACCCCCTCGGGCCAACGGCCCCGCAGCAGTCGTTCGACGGCGCCCTCCTGGGGCTCGAGGGAACCGACCAGCACGCCGTGCTTGTTGAGGCAGTTGATCGGCAGCCAGAAGGAGCTCTCGGGGAAGACAGAGAGCCAGGTCGCCAGCACGACCCGGAGGTACTCGGGGGGAAGGTCGACCGGCAGCCAGGTCGAGAGGAACCCTCCAGGCGCCAGCCGGTCGCGGCAGTGGCGGAGGTGGTCCGCCGAGTAGAGCAGCGACGAGCCCGAGATGCCCGGATAGGTCGAGTCGTTGAGGATGACGTCGTAGCGCTGCCGCGTGCTGCGGACGGTGTTGCGCGCGTCGCCGAAGAGGGTCAGGTAGCCCTCGCTCACCAGCTCCGGAAACCAGCGCCGGGCCTGGACCATGACGTCCGGGTTGAGCTCCGCAACGTGGTATTCGACCGGCCCGTGGAGCAGCGCCTCACGAGTCGTCTCGCCGCTGCCGAAGCCCACCTGGAGCACCCGCCGCGGCGCTCCGTGCAACAGCAGCGGGATGTGGGCCTGCATCCTCTGGGTGGTGCGCAGGTCCGGCGAGGATCCGGCGACGTCGATGCCGTCGACGGCGATCATGCGATAGCCGGCGGCCACCGGCGCCAGCGAGCCCGGCGACGTCGGGTTGGCCGCCAGGATCGGCAGCGGCGCCACGTCGGACACCGTGACCGTCCCCCGCAGCCCCTCGTGGACGGCCACCAGCTGCGCGTGGGGGTTGCGTCGCTCGGCGACCGACCGGGCCACCTGCGGCGCGACGCCGAGCCAGAGCCACGGCGCCAGCAGGAGGGTCGCCAGTCCGGCCGCGAGCACGGGCGGACGTCGCCAACCCTGCCGCCAGGCAAGCACGAGGCCGCCGAGGGCCAGGTTGACGACGGCGAGCACCACCAGCGAACGGGCGGCCCCCAGGGTCGGGACCAGCAGGTACCCCGCCCCGAGGCCGCCGGCGATGTTGCCCAGAGTCGCCCATCCGTAGAGCGTCCCGACCCCCTGAGCCGCCTGCCGGTGGCCGGCGATCGCACCCGAGGCGGCGGGCAGCGCGGCGCCCATCAGCAACCCCGGGACGAAGACCACGGCGCCGACCATCACCAGTCGCCCGATGAGGCTCTGGAAGGGGTCGGCCGAGCCCAGCACCGCGCCGGCGCCCTGCGCCAGGCGGTCGAAGTGCAGGAATCCGATGACCGATGTCGCCGCCGCGAGGCCGAGGCCGAGCTCGATCCAGCCAAGCGACGTCAGGTGGTGCTCGCGCCGGCGGACGAGCCGGGGCAGGGCGAGGCTGCCCAGACCGAAGGCCGCGAGCAGCGTTCCCAGCACCACCGTGAAGGACAGGATGTTGCTGTCGAGGAGAAACACGAAGAGCCGGATCCAGATCACCTCGTAGGCCAGGGCGGTGGCGCCGGAGACCAGCACCACGCCACACACCAGCGGCGGGATCCTCGGTCCCGCAGGCGCCGTCTGAGAGCACGCCTTTTCGCTGGGCATCTGCCGCTCGGGCAGCAGCAGCGCCCCGACCCCGGCGACCAGCCCCGCCAGGCAGCCTAGCCTGAGGGTCGCGGTCACACCGACGACGCGGATCAGCCACAGGCCGGCGGCGAAGACCCCGGCCACCGCGCCCAGAGTGTTGACGCCGTAGAGCAGGCCGAAGACCCGACCGAGCTGATCGTCGCGGCGCGTCAGGGCGCGGCACAGCACGGGCAGTGTCGCGCCCATCAGGCTGGTCGGCAGCAGCACGAGGCCCACCGCGACAAGCCAGCGGGCGGCGAGCCCGACAGCCGGCGCCGACCAGGCCTCGCCGACCACCACCGGCAGCAGCCGGTCGACCGACGCCACCTGCCACGGCGAGGTGAGTACCACCAGCGCTATCACGAGCTCGAGCAGGCCGTATGCCCGCAGCGGACGGCGGAGCCGGGACGCAAGACCGCCGGCGAGCCAGGCGCCGAGGCCGAGACCGGCCATGAAGCCGGCGAGGACCGCGGCGTTGGTGTGTACGCTGTGGCCGAAGAGATCCTGGAAGATCCGCGACCAGGCCGTCTGGTAGAGCAGGCCGGAAGCGCCGGAGAGGAAGAACAGCGCAGCGACCGCGCCGATCGCGGGGGGACGCTCGGGCACGCGCCCGGCTCAGGGCACCGTCGCCGACCAGGCGTCGGTGCCGCCGCTTGCGAAGCCGTCGGTGAAGATCACCAGGGTGTCGATCGACGGCACCCGCCAGACCTCGCAACCGGCGGCGTTGGTGCTGGCGGCGTAGAGGCGGTCGTCGAGCACCGCCATCGCCGAGACGGCGGTGTTTCCGGCGGCGAGGAAGCCGTTGCCGTTGTACTGGGTCCAGCTCGTGCCGAAGGCGCTGCCCCAGACCTCGGCGCCGGCTGCGGCGTGCTCGGTGGCGGCGCCGAGCAGGCACCCGATCTCGAGCAGCGCCGAGCACCTGGTGTTGTCGCTGTCGCCGAAGCCGCCCAGCACGCGTGGCTGCCAGGCGAGGCCGTCATCCGACGACCAGATCTCGCACCCCGTATCGGCGTTCTCGGTGCCCAGCCAGAGCGCGCCGTGGGCGCTGAGCGCGGCCGCCACCCCGGAGTTCGAGGACGAGCCGAAGCCGGGCACGTTGGCGATCTCCCACTGGGTTCCGAGATGAGGGGCATCGAGGGTGGTCCGGTAAACCTCGGCGCCGCCGACGCCATTGCTCGTTGCTGCGTACAACCACTCCTGGTGGGTTGCCATGCCGAGCACGGCACGGTTGTCCGCGTTGCCGAAACCGCCGACGCTTGCCTGCGACCACGAAGCTCCGTCCGGGCTACGCCAGATCTCGGCGCCGCCGGCGGAGTTCGAGGTCCCGGAGTAGAGGAAGCTCCCGAGGACCGCCAACGCGAGAGCGGATCTGTTGGCGGCCTGGCCGAAGCCGTCGCTGTTGGCCTGCTGCCATTGGTCGCCGTCGGTCCGCCAGATCTGCGCGCCGTTGACGGCGTTGCCGGTGCCGACATAGAGCTCGCCATTGAACACCGCCATGGCGTGCACCCCGGTGGTGTCGGCCCCTATCCCGGCGGGAGTCACCTCCTGCCACACGACGCCGTCGGCGGACCGCCAGATCTGGGCGCCGCTGGTGAAGTTCAGGGTGCCGGCGTAGAGCATGCCTGCGAACGCCGCGAACGCACCCACCGAGGTGTTCCCCCCGTCGCCGAACCCGGCGCCGACCATGGCCCCCTCCCCCACCACCCGCTGCCAGGGCTCCTGGGCCGCGACGACGTTAACCACCAACAGCGCGACCACCACCACCATCGCTCGCCGTGCCGTCATCCGCCCCCTCCGCCGAGTCGCTGGCAGACATAGTACAGGCGAAGGCGGTTGGACGTCAGCCGCGACTCCAGACTCGGATGGTGGTCCTGGCGGCGCGTGCGACGTCGCGAGCCGATCGGCGTCCGCCTTTGCCCCACTGCGGTATGATCTCCCGACGTCATGCGGATCCTGCTCGTGTCCCACGGCTTCCCGCCAACCGGCCTGGGCGGCGCCGAGGTCTACAGCCACGGGCTGGCCCTCGAGCTGGGCCGGCGCGGGCACGAGGTCCGGGTCCTCTCCCGCGAGGCCGACCCGCACCGACCGGAGCACGAGACCCGCGAGACCGAGGTGGACGGGCTCCGCGTCCACCTGGTCAACAACACCTTCCGCTCCTGCCGCTCCTTCGCCGAGACCTACCGGAGCCCGGCGATCCGGGAGACGGCGGCTCGGCTGCTCGACGCCTGGCGCCCGGAGGTGGTCCACCTCCAGCACCTCACCTGCCTGTCCACCGGGCTGGTCGACGAGTTCGACCGGCGGGCGATCCCGAGCGTGCTGACCCTCCACGACTACTGGCCGATCTGCCACCGCGGCCAGCTCTTCGACCTCGACGAGGGGGTCTGCCCGGGCCCCCAGGTCGGCTGCGGCCGCTGCATCCTGCCGCACGCCGGCGGCGGCGCCCTCGCCTACCGCGCCGCCGGCGTCGTGCGCGGCGCTCAGCGCGCCCTCCCGCACACCCTCGCTCTACCGCTGCGCCGGGCCGCCGAACGAACCGCCTCCAGGCTTGCCCGCCACGCGCTGGCCGACCTCGAGGGAGAGCGGCGTCGGAACCACATGCTGCGGGTGCTCGGCCGGGTCAACCGCCTCCTCGCACCGTCGGCGACCCTCCGCGAGCGCTACCTCGTGTTCGGCGTTCCACCGGACCGCCTGGCAGACGTCGAGCTCGGCATCGACACCGAGCCCCTGGCGGCCGTCGCCCGGCGGTCGCGGCGGGCG
>CAZKKP010000022.1:4654-9252 GCA_964553295.1 uncultured Thermoanaerobaculia bacterium
GAGCCGCTCCGCCTGGGCTTTCTCGGCAGTCTGATGGTGTCCAAGGCGCCACACATCCTGCTCGAAGCCTTCGCCGGGTTGGCCCGCGGGGCCGCCACCCTCGAACTCTTCGGCGGCATCGCCGCCTACCACGGCGACGACAGCTATCGGCAACGGGTCCAGCCGCTGCTGGCGACACCCGGAGTCCGCATGCACGGACCGGTTCCCCACGAGAGCATCGCCGAGGCCTTCGCCGCCATGGACGTGCTGGTGGTCCCCTCGACATGGCTCGAGAACGCTCCCCTGGTGATCCGCGAGGCCTTCGCCGCCGGGGTGCCGGTGATCGCCTCCGACCGAGGTGGGATGGCCGAGTCCATCCACCACGGCGTGTCCGGTCTGCTCTTCGAGCCCGGCAACTCCGCGGCCCTGCGCGCGGCGATCGAGCGGCTGATCGCGGAGCCGGACCTCCTCGAGCGGCTGCGCGGCAGCCTGCCACCGGTGCGCAGCCTCGCCGAGGACGGCGCCTGGCACGAGGCCCTGTACCGGGAGACCGTCGGCGAGGGCGCGCGGCGGCCCGAGCTGGTGGCGGTGGTGCTCAACTACCGCACCCCCCGCGACACCGTGCTCGCGGTGCGCTCCCTCGTCTCGGGCTCGCGCCCACCGGACCGGGTCATCGTCGTGGACAACGGTTCCGGAGACGACTCCCTCGCCGTCCTCCAGCGCCGCCTGGGCGGCATCGACGTCGTCGCCACCGGGACCAACCTCGGCTTCTCCGCCGGCACGAACCTCGGCATCCGGCGCGCCCTCGCCTCCGGCGCCGGCCGCGTGCTGCTCGTCAACGGCGACGTGATCCTCGCTCGTGACACCGTCCGCCGCCTCGAGGAGGCCCTCGCAGAGCCCGGGGTCGGTGTCGTCGCCCCGGTCATTCTCCATCGCTCGGCGCCGACCCGGATCGCCTCCGCCGGCATGTCCTTCCACCCGCTGACCGGACGCATGCGCCACCTCTTCGCCGAAACCCCCGCCGCCACCCGTCCGGTGCCCGACCGGCTGCCGGTCGCCGGCGTGATGGGCTGCGCGATGCTGGTCTCGGCCGATGTTTTCGAGCGCGTCGGCGCTTTCGACGACGACTACTTCTTCTCCTTCGAGGACCTCGACCTGTGCCTGCGCGCCGCACGGGCCGGGCTCGCATCCCTGACCGTCGGCGCAGCGGTCGCCTACCACGCCGGCAGCCGCTCCATCGGGCCCGACTCGCCGGCCCGTCTGTACTACGCCACTCGCAACCATCTGTTGGTCGCGCGCCGATCGGCGCCGGCGCCGCTCCTGCTCGGCCTGCCCCGAGACGCGTTCATCGTCGCCCTCAACCTCGCCCACGCGCTGCGCTGCCGCCGGATGCCCGCCGGGCGCGGCCTCGCCGCCTGCCTCGCCGGCCTGCGCGACCACCTCCGCGGCCGCTGCGGCGCCATGCCGGAGCCACTCCCATGAGACGCTGGCCGACCCTCGTCCTGCTCGCCCTGCTGCTCGGCGCCCTCGCTCCGTCCGCGCTGTCGGATGACCCCGACCCACGGTTGCTGGTGCCCGCGGTGGCCCGGCTCGCCGGCGCCCACGGCACCCTGTGGCGCAGCACCCTCGTCGTCCACAACCCGGGCCCGACGCCGATCACCGTCGAGCTTGAGCTGCTCGAGCGGGGCCGCGCGAGCTCCTTCCCTGCGACAGCCACCCTCACGATTCCTGCTCACGGCTCGTCCCTCACCGAGGACGTACTCGCCACCCTCTTCGGGGTCGTCTCAGGCGCCGGCGCCCTCCTCCTCGAGGCGGACGGCCCGATCGTCGCATCCTCGCGGACCTACACCAGCGTCGCCAGTCCCGGGGACGCCCACGCCACCTGGGGCCAGCACGTCCCGGCTCTGCCCATCGCCCCCATTGCCGCCACCCGCCAGTACCTGCTCATCCAGCTCACCGCCACCGACGCCTTCCGCACCAACCTCGGCCTCGTCAACCTCGGCTACGACGAGCTCCTCGCCTGGACCGTGCCGATCGTCTTCGCGGGCGAGGCACCCAAGGCACGGATGCTGACGGCTCCGGCCCACGGCATGGCGCAGTACGACGGCCTCCTGGCCGAGACTGGGGCCCAGGTTCCCGACGGCATGTTCTGGATCGACACCGACTTCCTGTCCGGTCCCTTTCTCGCCTGGGCCTCGGTGGTCGACAACGGCACCGGCGACGCGATGTTCGTGCCGCCGGTGCTGCCCGCCTCCCAGCCCGTCTACCTGCTCGGCGCCGCCCATGCCGGCGGCGCCGGGGGCACCCGGTGGCGCACCGATCTTCAGGTCGTCGGCGATCCCCAGCTGCCGGTGGACTACCGCGTCGAGTGGCTGCCCCGGAATCGGGACAACCGCGAGCCCCTTGCGACCGAGCACCAGCTCGCGCCTGGCGAGGCCCACCGCCACGCCGACGTCGTCGCCGGCGTCTTCGGCGCAACCGGCGCCGGCGCCCTCCGCGTCACCCCGACGCGCGGTCAGCCCCTCGTGTCGGCCCGCACCTTCAACCACACCCCCCTCGGCAGCTACGGCCAGTACATTCCCGCCCTGTCGCTGTCGGACGCCGCCGCGCCCGGCAACACCGCTGTCGTCGTCCACCTCCGCGAGACCGCGAGCTTCCGGACCAACCTCGGGCTGTTGAACGCCTCGGAGGTCGAGATCACCGTCGAGATCGAGCTTCTCGACGCCGCCGGCGCCTCCCTGGGCGGCCTCGCCGTCGACCTGCCGCCCTACGCCTTCCACCAGCTCGAGCGCGTCCTCCGCCGGGTCACGCTCGACCCCGTCGAGCTCGCCGCCGCCCACCTCGCCACCACAACCCCCGGAGGCGCCTTCCTGGCCTACGCCTCGGTCGTCGACACCGCCAGCGGCGACCCGATCCTCGTGCCCGCCACCCGGATGACACCTCACAGGGCCACCGCGGTGAGCCCCGAACGCGGATTCTGACCGGCAGCACTGCTCAGGCTCGAGGCATCCTCGGCGCACTTGACAGGGGTGAATTCATTTTTTAGGATATGCTTGAATAGCGAAGCGAGAGGCTTCGCACCGACGACGCCGAGCCCCGAAGGGAGTATTTGTCATGGCCGTCACCGAGCTCACCAGCGCCAACATCGAGAGCCTCATCGACAGCGAGAGCATCGTCCTCATCGACTTCTGGGCCCCCTGGTGCGGTCCCTGCCAGACCTTCAAACCGATCTTCAAGGCCGCGGCCGAGCGCCACCCGGACGCCGTGTTCGCCACGTGCAACACCGACGAGCAGACCGACCTCGCGGCCATGTTCCGCATCCGGTCGATTCCAACCCTCTACGTCTTCCGTGAGGGGATCCCGATCTTCGCCCAGCCTGGACTGTTGCCCGCCGAGGCCCTCGACGAGCTCCTCACCAAGGTCCGTGATCTGGACATGGACGAGGTCCGCAGCAAGGCCACCGCCGAGGCGGCAACCGCCTGACACCACACCGCCGGTCGTCGTGACCGGCGGCCGCTTCCTCCCCCTTCCTGGTGTCGGCCCCGGGTACAATCACCCGGGGCCGACCCGTGTCCGGAGGTGATACCCCGCCCATGACATCATTCCCCTTCCCTCTGCCCGACACCGTCCGCGAGGCCCTCGCTCGCGCCGCCCGCGAGCATCCCGACCGCGGAGTCGGCATCTTCGACGGCCGTGGCCGCCACCTCGACCGACGCACCTGGGCCGAGCTCGCCTCGCTGGCCGGAGAGGCCGCACGACGGATCAGCCGTCTCGGTCTCGAGCGCCAGGAGCCGGTGATCGTGGCCCACCCCACGAGCTGGGAGTGGATGGAAGCATGGTTCGGGGTGCTACTCGCCGGGGGTTTGCCGGTCGCGTCCTCCGGCGCCGGGGCGATGGCCGCCGCCGAGCAGCAGCTGGACAAGGTCGACGTGGTTCTGCAGCGGCTCGGCGCCCGCTTCGTTCTCTCCAGCGCAGGCTTCAAGGAGCAGGCGACCGCGCGCGGCTTCTCCTGGGCGCCGGACCGGGTCGTCACGCCCGAGGAGCTCCACACCTTCGACCCGGTTGTCGGCGCCGTCGCGCCCCAGGCACACCCCGAGGACGTCGCCTTCCTGCAGCTGACCTCGGGCTCGACGGGCATTCCCCGGGCGGTGCGCATCACCCACCGCGGAGCGCTGCACAACGCCGCGGCCTCCTCCGCGGCGATCGGCCGGCCCCACGGCGGCCCCATCCAGGACTGTGCCGACGGCATGGTCTCCTGGCTTCCGCTGTACCACGACATGGGTCTGATCGGCTGCCTCGTCCTGCCCATGCTCCTCGGCCTCGACGCCTGGCTGCTCCGGCCGACCTCCTTCCTGGCCCGGCCGCATCGCTGGCTGGAAGAGATCGCCGGCCGCGGCCGGACCTTCCAGCCGGCGCCGAACTTCGGCTATCAGCTCTGCGTCGAGCGCGTCGACCCGAAGGGGCTCGCGGGGCTCGACCTTTCACGGTGTCAGGCCGCGTTGACCGGCGCCGAGATGGTCCGGCCCGAGACGGTTGCCGCCTTCTGCGACCTCTTCGCCCCGCTCGGCTTCCGACCGGAGGCCTTTCGCCCCTGCTACGGCCTCGCCGAGGCCACCCTC
>CAZKKP010000022.1:9262-19622 GCA_964553295.1 uncultured Thermoanaerobaculia bacterium
GGCCGCGGCCTGCGGACCGTTGCCGCCCCCGCCGGCGTCGATCGCGGCTTCGCGATGACCGACGTCGTCTGCAACGGAGTACCCATCGCCGACACCTCGGTGGAAATCCGCGCTCCGGACGGTCGCTCCCTTCCCGAAAGCGCGATCGGCGAGATCTGCATCTCGGGCCCTGGAGTGTTCGACGGATATCACAACGACCCGGCGGCGACCGAGGCCGCCCTGCGCGACGGCTGGTTCGCCACCGGCGATCTCGGCTTCCTGCTCGCCGGCGAGCTCTACATCACCGGCCGCACCAAGGATGTGCTCATCGTGCGCGGCCACAATCTGATGCCAGATGACCTCGAGCGTCTCGCCGACGGTGTCACCGGCGGCGGCGGCCTGATGCGCTCGGCGGCGTTCTCCGTGGCCAGGGGCGCTGACGGCGAGGAGGCGGTGCTGGTGGTCGAGGTCACCGAGAGCGACCCAACGCTGCTCGCCGTACTCGAGCGTGACATCCGCGTCCGCGTCGGCCGTGGTCTCGGCCTGCCCCTGGCCGACGTCCGTTTCGTCCGTCGCGGCCGGATCCCACGCACCACCAGCGGCAAGATGCAGCGCCAGGAGGTCCGTCGGCGTTATCTCGAAGGCACCCTGGACGAGCCCTGAGAGGGCCTCGGGCTGGTACACTGCGCACCTCGTGAGGACGTCCATGGACACGACCCAGACCGCGCTCGCCATCATCGCCAGGATCGCGCGGCGGCCCGTCGCCGAGCTGACGCCCCAGACCGAGCTCGTCGCCGACCTCGATTTCGACTCGGCCCGGGCCCTCGAGCTCCTGGTCGCCCTCGAGGACGGGATCGGCATCGAGATCAGCGACGAGGATGCGGCGCGTCTCGACACGGTCGGCGACATCCTGGCCTACCTCGCAGGAAGGTGATGGTGGCCGCGGCGCCTCGGTACGGGTGGTCGGCGGCGTGTCCAACCCGGATCCCGGGCGCGGGTCCTGCCGCGGGCTAGGATGAGCCGCGACCCGCGCCTGCCGCGCGCCTTCGAGCTGCTGGTTCTGCTGCTCGCCTTCAGCGTCCCGCTCTACCGGCCCTGGGTCACGGTCGCTGCTCCGATGATCATGATCCTGTGGCTCTTCCTGCCCGACCTTCGCCATCGGCTGCGGCGCCTGGCCGGGCACGGGCCGACCCTCGCGGTGCTCGCCTTCCTGCTGCTGAACCTGCTCTCCCTGCTCTGGTCCTCGGACCCTGGCGAGGGCCTCGACTACCTGACGAAGTACCGCTACCTGCTGCTCGTCCCGGTGGTGGCGACCGGCCTGAAGAGGGAATCACGGGAGCAGGTCGTCAGCGCCTTCCTCGCCGGCGCAGGCCTCGCCACAGTGCTGACCTGGCTCGCTCGCCAGGGCGTCGTCACCCTCGGCCAGTCCACCCCGGAAAACCCTGCGGTGACGATGTCCCACCTCGACCTGTCGATGATCCTGGCGGTCGCCGCCCTGCTCGCCCTGGACCGAGCCCTCGTCGCACCCTCGACCCGTCTCATGTCGCTGTGGTCGGCGGCCACCCTGGCGCTGGCCAGCGGCCTGGTCGCCAACATCGGACGCAGCGGGCAGGTCGCCTTCGCTGCGGGGGCCACTGCGCTCGTCGCGGCGCACTTCGCCCCTCGCTCGCGGCGGGCCTCGGCGGTCGCGGTTCTGACCCTCTGGCTGCTCGGTATTGTCGTCGCGGTGACGGTGCCTCGGGTCGGCGACCGGCTGCACGACGCGCGCCACGAGGTCCGTGCAGCGCTGCTCGACGGCGACTTCGAGAGCAACCAGGGACGGCGGCTCACCGCCTTCCTCGTCGCCTCGACGATGATCCGGGAGCGGCCGCTGCTCGGCGCCGGGATCGGCGGCGTCATGCCCCGCTTCCGCGCGGTGCTCGACGATCGCCACCCCGAGCTCGCCCCGCTGGTGCGCTGGTTCCCCCACCTGCACAACCAGTACCTCCAGGTCGCCGCCGAGCTCGGAGTGGTAGGTCTCGCGGCCCTCGGGCTGCTGCTCTGGCAGGTCGGGCGCGGACGGCCGCCGGATCCGAGCGCGCGCCGACTCGGCCTGCTCCTCGCCGTGGCGTACGCCCTCGGCTTCCTCGGCGACCCTTACCTGCACAAGCAGCTTCCGCTCGTCGCCTTCGCCCTCCTCGCCGGCCTCGCCACTTCCTCCCCCGAGCCTGCCGCCTCGGTGGAGTGACAGCCCGGCGCGAGCGCAAGCCGGCAGCGAGGTCAGCTGTCTTCGGTCTCGTCGAGGTGGGTCTCGACGAGCCGGCGGTACTCCGGGCAGCTGCGCAGCAGCTCGTCCTTCGTGCCCTCGCCGACGACGCGGCCGCCGGCCAGGACGACGATCCGGTCGGCCAGGTCGACGGTGGACAGCCGGTGGGCGATGATGAAGGTGATCTTGCCCCGGATGAGCCCGGCGAGCTGCCGCTGGATCGCCGCTTCGGTGCGGTTGTCCAGGGCCGAGGTCGCCTCGTCGAGGATGAGCACCTCCGGCTCGGAGTAGATTGCCCGGGCGATCGCCAGGCGCTGGCGCTGACCGCCGGAGAGATTCGCGCCGAACTCGTCGAGCACCGCCCCCATCCCGCCCTCGAGGGAGGACACGAAGTCCCAGGCGCCCGCCCTCTCGAGGGCCCGGCGGGCTCTCTCCGGGTCGATCTCGGCGCCGTAGGCGACGTTGGCGAGCACCGTGTCGTTGAAAATGTAGACGCGCTGGGTCACGATGCCGAAACGCCGTCTCAGGTCTCGGATGTCGAGCTCCCGGCTGTCCACGCCGTTGACCCGGACCACACCCCCGCTCGGGTCATACAGGCGCAGCAGCAGGTTGACCAGCGACGTCTTGCCGCCGCCGCTGTCGCCGACCAGGGCGACGGTGTCGCCGGCGCGAACCGACAGGCTGACTCCCTGCAACGCCCTGACCTCGCCGTAGGACAGCCGGACGTCCTCGAGCTCTATTGACGAGATCGGCTGCTCCAGGACGCGGGCGCCACTGCGGATCGCCGGCTGGCGCCCGAGCATGTCGAAGATGCGCTCCGAGGCCGCGACCGCCTCGTAGAGTTGGTTGTGGATCTGCGACAGGCGCTTGACCGGTGAGTACAGGCCGAACATGGCGCCGGCGAACTGCACCCAGGTCCCGACCTCCATGTGCCCCTCGATGATCTGCCGTCCACCGAACCAGATCACCAGCGCGGCGGCGATCGAGCCGAGGAACTCCATCAACGGGTTGGTCAGCTCGCGCGTTCGCACGCCCTTCATGTTGATCCGGCGAAACTCGAGGTTGTCCCGCTCGAAGCGGGCCAGCTCAAAGCCCTCCGACGACTGCGCCTTGATGATCTCCATGTTGTTGAAGATCTCGGCCAGCCGCGAGGTGATGTCGGAGTCCTTCTCCTGGGAACGGTGCATGATCCGTTTGAAACGGCGCGCCAGGGCCGCCAGCGGCCAGGCCGCGAGGGGCAGCACGACGACGCCGTACAGCGCGAGCCTGGGGGCGGTGGTGAAGGCCACCGCGAGCAGGGCCACCACCAGCAGCACCTCCCGGACGATCACCGCCAGGTGCTGCGACACCGCCACTCGAATTCGGGCGATGTCGTTGGTGATGCGCGAGATCAGCTCGCCACCCCGGAAGGCGTTGAAGAACGCGAGGTCGAAGCCGAGGATGTGCCCGAGCAGCCGGTCGCGCATCTTGCGGACGATGTCCTCGCCGATCCAGCACAGCTCGTAGGTCTGCAGGTAGCGGCCGGCGCTGTAGCAGAAGTACAGGGCGATGATGAGCAACGGCAGGGTCCGGTGCAGTGAGCGATCACCCTCGATGAACACGCCCTGCATCACCGGCTCGATCAGCCGGTAGACGTGGTAGGTTGCGACCCCGGACACGACCCCCCCGAGCAGACCGAGGAGCACCCGCAGCCGGTAGCCGCCGAGGTAGGGCACGAACCGCCGCAGGAACTCGATCACCGCCGCCGCCTTCTCTCGCAGGAGCGCCGGCCCGACGCCCGACGTCGACCTGCCTCGCTCACGCCTCGGCGGGCCCGACGCCCGCCCCTGAATCGTGCCGCTTCAGCTGCTCGAGGCCGTCCCAGGTCGTGTCCTCCTCGTCGAAGTCGGGCAGGTTCGGCTCGATCCCCCGGGCGTGGTTCACCTGCCAGCCCCACAGGATGGCGAACTTCATGTACGTGCCATAGGCCTGCAGCAGGCAGAACACGAGACCGAGCTGGCCATCGAGTATGCCCAGTTGCAGGAGGTAGGTGCGCACGAACCGCCAGAAGGGCCGCAGCACCACGTCGAAGCGCCCACAGCGCTCGCCGTCACGCCAGCACTGCGCCGCACCCCAGAGACCGTACTTGGCAATCCGAAAGGCGTACTCGTCGAAGGCTCGGTCCACCATGTGGTGGTCGATAGCACGCGCCAACAGCGGCGTCGGCCCGCTCGTCCGGAGCATCGAGTGCACGCGCCGGTTCTCGTAGTAGGCGGTGCCGGTGCGAAACAGCCGGGCCACCTGGTCGTGCTGCCACCCCGAGTACCGGATCCGCCGACCGAGGAAGAACACCCGGCGGTTGATCATGTACGCAGTGGCGGCAGGACCTTCGACGAGGAGATCCTCGACCTCCCGGCGCAACTCGGGGGTACAGCGCTCGTCGGCGTCGAGCAGGAACACCCAGCCGTGCCGCACGTGCTGCAGGGCCCAGTTCTTCTGTGCCCCGGCGCCGTAGTACTCACGTTGGAAGAAGCGAACCTTGGGGAAGCTCTGGGCGATCTCCGGCGAGCGATCCGCCGAGAACGAGTCGACGACGACGATCTCGTCGCACCATTGGAGCGACTCCAGGCAGTCGGCGAGGTTGTGCTCCTCGTTGTAGCAGGTGACCACCCCGGACACCTTGGGGCGGCTGCGCCCGTCCGGGGTCCTGCTGGATTCGCTGTCGATGGTCATGCCCCTCACCGCCGTCGTGGCGCGCACGGCCAGGAGAGATCCGCCAGGACGAGAGTCTCCGGCCGCCGCGCGATCGCCGGCATGCTAACACACCGACGGCGGCCGCCGGACCGGTTAGAATGAGTGCGATGATCACCCAGCCCCGACACGTGCTGGTGGTCGGCGCCGACGACTCGGCGGTCGAGCGGGTGGCGCCGTTGCTCCGGCGCAGCGAGTTCGAGGTCCACACCGTCAACGCCTCTCCCTTCGTCCTCGACCTGGTGCTCGGCACCTCCTTCGAGCTCCTGATCGTCGGCTACCCGCTCAAGACGCTCTCCCTGGACGAGCTGATGGCGGCCATCCGGGGCGAGGGCTCCAACTGCCGGAATGCTGGAGTGCTGCTGCTCGCCGATCCGGGCCGGCTCGACGAGGCCGCCTCGTGGGTCGATCGCGGCGCCAACCGTGTGGTCGCCGCAGACTGGGCCGACGGCCGGCTCTTCCAGGCGGTGGGCGACCTGCTCCAGGGCGCCCCTCGAGTCGCCCTGCGCGCTCTGGTGCAGGTCGACATCGAGGCCGACCCGGGCGAGCTGCTGCGCACGGAGAACGTGTCCGCATCGGGCATGCTGCTGTGCGGCGATCGCCGGCTGCGACCGGGACAGCGCTTCGACTTCATGCTCTGCCTGCCCGACGAGGATGAGACGGTGCGGGGGGTCGCTGAGGTCGTACGCCGGACCGCGACCGATTTGGCAGGGTCCGGCGCCGGGGTCCGCTTCGTCAGCTTCAAGGAGGAAGGTCGTCGGCGCCTCGAGTCCTACATCGGTCGCCGACTGCGAAGATGATCCTCGGCTGAGACTGACCCGACCGGTGGCCCTCGCCGTCAGGGGGAGCCGTCGGCCTGCTCCACTCTCGGGAGCAGGAAGAAGAGTTCGCCGCGATGTGCCAGCCGGCCGGCGACCTCGCCCGCCTCCGGGCCGGCGCCGACGAACAGGTCGACCCGTCCGGGCCCTCGGATCGCACCGCCCGTGTCCTGGTTGAGGACGAAGCGGGCGAACGGCTGGGGCCGACCGCCCGGCCCCGGCAGCGATCCGCGCAACCAGGCCAGCACCGGCGCCTGGAACAGCCGCCGATCGGTGGCGATCGAACGGCCTGCCGTCACCGGTACGCCGTAGCAGCCGAGGGGACCGTCGACCGCGGCCAGAGGTCGGAAGAAGACGTACGACGGGTTGGCGCCGAGCACTCGCCGTCGCTGCTCCGGATGCTCGGCGAGCCAGGCCCGGATGGCCTGCATCGACATCCCCTCTCGCGACACCTGGCCTTCGTCGATCAGCAGTCTTCCGATCGAGACGTAGGGGTGGCCGTTGGTCGCGGAGAAGCCCGCCCGCAGCCGCTCGCCGTCCTCCAGCTCGAGGGTTCCCGAGCCCTGCACCTGCAGGAAGAACACGTCGACCGGATCAGCCACCCAACCGAGGACAGGCGTGCCCTCGGGCACCGCCCCCTGGTGGTCGATGGCATCGCGGTCCGGGTAGGGCGCCACCCGCCGGCCCTCCAGCCGGCCCATCAGCGGTCGCCCAGGGTCCGGCAGCCCGAAGGCCCGCCAGTCGACGGTCAGGAGGTCGGGCGGCTCGCCGAGCACCGGGTGCACGAAGGGGGGCTCTCGGTGACGCCTGGCCTGGATCAGCGGCTCGTAGTAGCCGGTGACGAGCACCTCGCCCGTGCCGTCGCGCCCGCTCGAGCGCAGGAGCAGGAAGTGCTCGGCGAGCTTCGCCGCCCGGCGAGCCGGGTCCTTCTCCTCGAGCAGGATCCGGCAACCCATGCGGACACCCTCGGCGAGCTCACCAGCGGTCCGCTCGAGCTCGCCGAACCGGTACCGACGATCACTCGGACCGGCATCGAGGGCCGCCAGGGCGTGGAAGCACGCCGCTTCGATCCCGGCAGCGTCGAGGTCGTCCTCGAGCAGCGGCCAGGCTTCCGGCTCGACCTCGAGGAGCGCCGGCGGCTCACCGATCGGCTGGGTCAAGGGAGGCATCGTACGGCATCCCGAAGCTGCCATCGCCGCCGCCGCCAGGGCAACGCCGACCCGCCAGGGGCGCCCGCGCCCGTGGCTCATCGGTCGCCGTCCAGGCCGAGACCCGGCGGAACCTCCTTGAGATAGAGGTCGTGCTTGGAGTACGGGATCTCGATGCCGGCCTGGCCGAAGCGTTGGTAGACGCGCGTGTTGAGCTCGTCGAGCACGAGCCCGCGGTGGACCGGCTCGTCGATCCACACCAGCAGCTCGAAGAGAAGCCCGGAGTCGCCGAACTCCCGGAAGCGCACCCGCGGCGCCGGCTCATCCTCCAGGTACATGACGCCGGCCGCCGCCGCGAGCATCTCCCGCCGCACCTGGTCGACGTCGGAGCCGTAGGCTACCGAGACCTTCACGCGCAGCCGCATCTTCTGCCACGGACCGCCGGTCTCGTTGACGATCTTCGAGTTGGCGATGACCGCGTTGGGCACCGTCACCTCGACGTCGTCCCGGGTGAGCAGCCGCGTCGAGCGGATCCCGATCTCTGCCACCAGACCGCGGATTTCGTTGTCGAGGATGATGAAGTCGCCGACCTTGTAAGGGGCGTCGGCGATGATGAACACCCCTGAGAAGAGATTGGCCAGGGTGTCCTTGGCGGCGAAGCCGACCGCGATGCCGACGATCCCGGCCGAGGCCAGCCACGAGGTCAGGGGCACCCCCCAGGCCAGGCAGCCGAAGTACAACACGGCGCCGGCGACTCCCACCTTGAAGACCATCTCGATCAACGGCAGGGTCTTCGGCTGGATCCAGGAGCCTCGCCGGGCGTGCTCGCTCACCCGGGCGAGCACGGCATGACCGAGGCGGGCGACGGCGACCGCCCAGAGCACGATCAAGAAGGTCCAGACCGCCCGATCGGCGGCGGCGGTCAGCGCCTCCGGGGGGCCGGATTCCTCGAGCGCCCAGCGCAGGCCGAGCAGCAGCACGCTCCAGGCCGCCGGCGGCCCGAGCAGCTCCGCCGCCCGGTCGTCCAGGGTGGTGCTGGTATGACGGGTCATCAGGAGCACCAGGCGACCCGTCACCAGCCGGACCAGCCCCGCCCCGACCACGGCGCCGAGCGCGATCGTCGCCCAGCGCCACGACTCGCTCCACAGGAGCTCGACAACGGCTCCGGTGACGACGTCGACGCTCATCCAGACCTCCGGTCCGGCGGCCTCCGCCGCCGGGCGATCAGCGCACCAGAGCCAGCGACAGCCATGGCCAGTAGGTGATCACCAGGACCGTGGCGAAGAGGAGCACGAGGAACGGCAAGGTGGCCCGGTACAGGGTCACGACCGGCTTGTCGAAACGGTAGCTGGCGATGAACAGGTTGATTCCCACCGGCGGAGTGCAGTAGCCGATCTGCATGTTGGCCAGGAAGATGATCCCCAGGTGGATGGGGTCGACGTCGTAGCCCGCGGCGATCGGCAAGATCAGCGGCACCACGATGACCAGCGCCGAGAAGACGTCGAGCATCGTCCCCAGAACGAGCAGGAACACGTTGAGCAGGATCAGGAAGGTGAGCTTGCTCGAGATGTGCGTGGTGACGAGGTCGAAGAGCTGCATCGGTACCTGGGCGTCGATCAGGTAGTTGGTCGAGGCCAGGGAGGCGCCGAGGATGACCAGGATCCCTCCCACCATGACCATCGACTCCCGCACCACGCCGGGAAGGCGCGGCCACGAGATCTCGCGGTAGACCAGGACCTCGACGACGAACACGTAGACCACGGTCACCACCGCCGCCTCGGAGACCGCGAGCAGGCCGCTGTAGACGCCGCCGAGCACCACCACCGGCAGCGGGATCTCCCAGATCGCCTGGCGCACCGCGGTCACCGCCTCCCGGAAGCTGACCCGCTCTGGCGCCGAGCGACCCAGCCGACCGCCGGCCCGCATACTCCACAGCGCGAGCAGCAGGAGCATCAGCGAACCGGGCAGGATGCCGGCGATGAACAGGGTGTCGACCGACTGCTCGGCGACGATGCCATACAGAATCAGCGGCAGCGACGGGGCGAAGAGCAGCCCGAGGCTGCCCGACGTGGTGACCAGCCCGAGGCTGAAGCGCTCGTGGTAGCCGGCGTCGCGGAGCGCCGGATACAGCAGCGCACCGAGGGCCACGATGGTCACCCCGGAAGCCCCGGTGAAGGCGGTGAACAGCGCGCATGTGACCAGCGCGACGATCGCCAACCCCCCCGGCAACCAGCCGAAGAGGGCATTGGACACCCTCACCAGCCGCTGCGGCGCCTGGCTCTCGCCGAGCAGGTAGCCGGCGAAGGTGAACAGAGGAATGGCGATCAGCACCGGGGTCTCGGCGATTCGGTAGACCTCCATCGCCACCACCATGCCGTCGACGCCGGTGCGCCCGAACCCGATCAGCGCACTCGCCAGGATCACCGCGAACAGGGGCGCCCCGAGCAGCGCCAGAGCGAGCAGCAGCAGGCCGGTGAGGATCACTCGCTCTCCCGGCCGAGGGACTCGCGGAGGTGGCGGACCGCGTGCAGCAGGTAGCGGGCGGCGATCAGCGCGAAGGCCACCGGGAGCACGAGCTCGCAGAGCCACACCGGAATCGTCCCGAAAGCGGTCGCGCCGGCAGCCCGGTCCTCGAGCACCAGCCGCGCGGCGTGCCAGCTCACCAGGGCCGAGACCACCGCCGTGAACAGGTCGGTCAGGACCCGCGCCGCAGCCTTGCGACGAGCGGGCATGAAGCGGGACAGCACGTCCACCGTGATCTGTCGATCGTCACGGGTGGCGGCGAGCGCGCCGGCGAGCCCCAGCCACAGCACCAGAACCCGCGCCAGCGGGTCGGCCCAGGTGATGCCGGTGGCAGCGACGTTGCGCAGCACGATCTGGGACAGCGCCAGGCCGACGATGGTGACCAGCAGCACCACCAGGATCGAGTCCTCCACCCGTTGCAGCCAGCGACCGACACGCGCCGGCAGGTCTTCGGCCGGGGCGACGGCCTGGGCCCTGCTCATTCGCCGGCGCCGCGGTGTGCGCTCAGGATGGCGTCGACCTCCCGGACCAGCGCCGGGTCGAGGGCGAGGCGGTCGCGAAGAGCGACATTGGTCCGGCTGGCGACCTCGCGCCACTCGGAGACGACCGCCTCGCCCGGCGTGACGATCTGGACTCCCTGCTTGACCAGCGCCTCACGGGCGGCGTGGTTGCTCGCCCGGGCATCGCGGTCGAGCTCTCGGACCACTCCCTCCAGGACCTCGCGGACCACCGTCTGGTCGGCGGCGGTGACCCCGGAGAACGCCCGCTCGCCGAAGATCAGACCGCCATAGGTGTACAGCACCGGCAGGTCGATGAGGTACTTCGCCCGGGTGAACCACTGCAGGGCCACCGCTCCGACCGGCGGCCCGGCGACGACGTCGACGAGCCCCGTCTGCAAACCGGTCATGACGTCGGAC
>CAZKKP010000023.1:0-2282 GCA_964553295.1 uncultured Thermoanaerobaculia bacterium
GGCAGGCCCCTCGAAGCAGACCTTCGACAGCGCGAACCCGAGCACGCGGTCAGCCTCGGCGAACGTGTCGGCGGCGATCTTGTGGGCATCGGCCCAGGCGCGACCCATGCCCACGTACTGCGCACCCTGGCCGGGGCAGAGGATGATGTCGCCATGTGGGGTTGATTCGGGCATGGGTCGGGAGTCGGGAGACAGGAGTCAGGAGTCGGGAGTCAGGAGTCAGGAGTCAGGGGTCGGGGGTCAGGGGTCAGGGGTCAGGGGACAGGGGTCAGTGCCGCTGGCGCCAGCTCTGCCTCTGCCGCTGCTGCCCCGCCGCCCGATCCCGGACCCTGCGCGATCCGACAACCGGATTCGCTCCCGCGCCCTGCGGCCTGCCGCCTGATCCCGGAGGTCGCGCGCGGTCCGGGCACGGGGTCCGTGATCGGGTCCGGGCGGCGGGCGGGAGGCAACAGAGACCGGCACGGTCGAGGTACGATCGCCGGAGTGGTCGAAGAGACGCAGTACCTCGCCCGGGGCGGTCGGCGCCGTCTCGCCCTGTGCCTGTCCGGCGGCGGGTTCCGGGCGACGCTGTTCCACCTCGGGGTGATCCGCCGTCTGCACGAGGTCGGTCTGCTGGCCCGGGTCGACACCATCAGCTCGGTCTCCGGCGGCAGCATCATGGCGGCCTTCCTCGCCGATCGCGCTCTCGAGCTCGGCGGTGTCGCGGCCATCGCCGACTTCGAGCGCGACCTCGCGGCGCCCCTCCGGCGCTTCACCTCGAGGGACCTGAGGACCGCCCCGATTCTCCGTCACCTCCTCTGGAGCTGGGCCACCCCCGGCCCCCTTGCCCGGGCAATGGTCGAGCGCTTCCGGCGCCGCCTGAGCCAACGTCGGCTCGCCGAGCTGCCGGAACGGCCGCGGTTCGTGCTGTGCGCCACCGATGTCGTGTTCGGCGTCGGCTGGACCTTCACCCGCGAGCGTGTCGGCGACTGGCAGGTCGGCTACGCCCCCACCCCGCAGGACCTGCCCCTGGCCTTCGCGGTTGCGGCCTCCGCGTGCTTCCCGCCGGTCTTCGGACCGCTCCCGGTCGACCTCCCCGCCGAGTCGTTCCGGCGCGGCGCCTACACCGGCGCCAACCGCGACCGACTGCTGGCCGGGCTCGCGCTGACCGACGGCGGCGTGTACGACAATCTCGGGCTGGAGCCCGCTCTCCGCGGCCACGACGTGGTGATCGCCTCGGACGCCGGCGGCCCCTTCCCTTTCGCCATTACACGCATGCCCGTGCGCCGCCAGCTCCGATACCCGAGCCTGGTCATGAAACAGGTCGCCGCGCTGCGCCGCCGGCAGCTGATGGCCTTGATCGCCGGCGACCCGGAGCGCTGCGACCTCTCCGAGGCCCCCGGGTGCCGTGCCGCAAGGCTCGCGGAGCGTTGCCCCCACAGCGCCGACCCGCGCTGCCGGGACCACCGCCCGATCCACCGCCTGACCCGCGGCGCCTATCTCGCGATCACCAACGACGTGGCGAGCGAAGCCTCTCCGGGCGAAGGCCTCACCGGGTACTCCCGCTCACTGGTCGCGGGGGCCCTGGCAGGGATCCGCACCGACCTTGACCGGTTCACCGCCGCCGAGGCGGCGATCCTCGAGAACCACGGGTACCTGGTCGCGGCCGCCGGGCTGCGCCGGCACCTGCCCGAGCTGCTGCCGAGCGTCGAGCCCCCGGTGGAGGCGCCCCATCCCCAGTGGCTCGAGCCCGGCAGGGCGGCCAGGGCCCTCGCCACCAGCCACCGGCGGCTCGACCTCAGGCGGATGCTCGGCCGTGATCCCAGGTGAGTGCCGCGGCGGTCACTCTGCCGGGGTCGGCGCCGGAGCTTCGGCCTCGGGTTCGACGATGGTGGCCGCCTCGGCGAGCCGGACGAGCTCGCGGTCGACTGCCGCGGCCGCTTCGCGGTCGCGCAGCATCCTCGTCAGCGGCGTCCTGACCTGCTCGAGATTCTGTACCGACGGCGGCCGCCGCTCCTCGACCTTGACGACGTGGTAGCCGAAGGTCGTCTCGACGATCTGCGAGACCTCCCCCGGCTCGAGGGAGAAGACCGCGTCGGCGAAGCTCCCCTCCACCTGCTGTCGACCGAAGAAGCCGAGATCGCCCCCCTGCGCGGCGCTCGGGCACTGCGAGACCTCGCGCGCCACCTCGGCGAAGTCCTCGCCGGCAATGACCCGCTGCCGGGCGGCCACCGTCCGCGCCCGGGCGGCCGTCTTGCCTTCGAGCGTCGCGTCCGGCGCGACCTTGAACAGGATGTGCCGGG
>CAZKKP010000023.1:2292-11410 GCA_964553295.1 uncultured Thermoanaerobaculia bacterium
CGCCCAGGATGATCAGGACCGTGCGGTTCATCGCGCACCTCCTCGGGCCGCTGGAAGAGCGACGGGTTGGCGGCGTAGAACTCGGCGACGTCGTCTTCGCTGACCTCGACGGAGGGCTGGATCGCCGACTCGACGAAGACCTGCACCAGGTCGGCCTCGGCGATCATCGAGCGCAGCTTCTCGAGGTCGACGCCCGCCATCTCGAGGGAGGTCGCGAGCTCCTCCGGCCCGCCGGCGTCGGTTGCAATCTTCGCCATGGTCTGCTGGACGCGACCGGCATTCGCCGTGAGCCCTCGGCGCGTCGCCTCCTGGGCGAGCAGTCGGGTCTGCACGACCTGGCGTATCGCCGCCTCCGCCATCTCGTCGCCCTCCCCGGCCTCACCGCGGCTCGCCAGCTCCGCCTGGACCTGGGGGAGGACCAGGCCGACCTCCCAGAAGTACACCGGCTGACCGTTGACGACCAGGACGACGTCGGACATGGCGGAAGGTTGCTGGCCGAAGCCGTTCGCCGCAGCGACGACGATGGCGAGGGCGACGATGATCGGGACTCGAACGTTCATCACAGGCTCCCGTTCCGAGGGCGACCGGGCGCCGGCCGGGTCGGTCCGGACTGGACCTCGACGGGAACCAGCCGCACTCGCCGTCCTCGAGCGCGCCACGGTAGCACATCAGTCGACGCGGCAGAGCAGGCCCTTGAGGTAGCGCGACTCGGGAAAGGTCACCAGGACCGGATGGTCCGGAGGCTGGCCGAGGTCGGCGATCACCCGGACCTCTCGCCGGGCGTCCACCGCCGCCTGAAACAGCACCGTCTGCAGCAGCTCCCGGTCCAGCGCCGCCGAACAGGAGAACGTGGCGAGGAAGCCGCCGCGGCGCACCAGCTTCAGTCCGAGCAGGTTGACGTCCTTGTAGCCGCGCATGGCGCCGGCCAGCCGGCTGCGCGACGGTGCGAACTTCGGCGGGTCGAGGATGACGCCGTCGAAGCTCCGTGCGCCGTCCCGGAGACGCCGCAGCTCGACGAAGGCGTCGCCCTGCACTCGCGCGACCGGGACCCCGTCGAGACCGTTGAGCTGGAGGTTGCGGCGACCGAGGTCAAGGGCCGACGGCGAGCTCTCGATCTCGGTCACCGCGGTCGCACCGGACCTCGCGGCGGCCACCGTAAAAGCCCCGGTGTACGAGAACACGTTCAGCACCTCGGCGCCGCAGCACAGCCCTGCCACCCGGCGCCGGTTGTCCCGCTGGTCGAGGTAGAAGCCGGTCTTGTGCCCGGCGCCGAGGTCGACCAGGTAGCGCAACCCGTCCTGCCGGATCTCGACCTCGGCCGGTGGCGCCGGCCCCCACAGCGGCCCCGTCCTCGGCTCGAGGCCCTCGAGCCGGCGGGCCTCCTCGTCGGAGCGCTCGAAGACCCCGGTCGGCCGGACCAGCTCGACGAGCTCGGCGACCACTGCAGGTAGCACCGCGTCGGCCGCCAGGGAGTTCGCCTGGACCACCAGCCACGAGCCGTAGCGGTCGACCACCAGGCCCGGCGCCCCGTCAGCCTCGGCATGGACCAGGCGGAGGGCGTCGGTCCGGTCGTCCTCGAGGAGCTCGTCGCGCACCGCCACGGCCCGCCGGACCCTCGCCCGCCACAGCTCCTCGTCGACCGTGTCGGCCGCGTCCCAGCTCAGGATACGCACTACCACGCTCGCCCGACGGTTGAGGACGCCCTTCGCCAGTAAGGCGCCGGCGGCGTCGACCACGTCGACTGCGGCGCCGTCCTCGGCGGGCCCGGTCACGGCGGCGACGCTCCCGGAGTAGATCCAGGGATGACGATGGAGCACCGACCGCTCCCGACCCCGGCGCAGCACCACCGTCGCCGTCGCCATGACGAGGGCGAGTGTAACCCGCCCTCGCCTGCCGGCGGCGTCGAGCCCGGCCGAGGTCGCCGAAGACTTGCCGGAAGGCCGAGAGGATGCGACCATCAACGTTGCGCCGAGGATGACCCGTGTCAGAACACTTGGACTCCGTCGACCACTTCGCCGCGCTGTCGCGCTACCTGTCGGACGAAATTCCGCCGATGCTGTTCTCCGACGCCGCCGAACGGCTCCTGGACTCGCCACCCGACGCGGTCGGGTCGGCCATCGGATCGTGGGTCGCGGACCAGGTCCGCAGCGGTGCACCGCTCCCGGTCGCCGACTATCTCTTCCACGCCGCCAGGAAGATCCACGTCCTGGCCGAGCTCGAGCTGGTCCCCGCCGCCAGAGTCAAGGCCTACCTGCGTTCGCTCACCCCATTCCTGCTCGCTTCCTGCCCGCAGGTGGACCGGCCGGGGCTCGAGCGCGACCTCGCGAACCTCGAGCACAGTCAGGCGCAGATCGCGTCGACGGTGGAGGTCGTGCACCGGCCCGGCTCGGCCCGGCCGACCGCTGCGGCCCGGCAGTCGGCTGCAGTCCCGGAGAACGGCCCGTCTGGATTGCGCGGGCCCCGTCGTGACGAAGCCGGCGGCGCGGCGCCCGTGGCCGAGGTGTCTCCCCGGGCGCTCCGGGGCCTCGACCGGCTCAACCTGCTGCTCGACCGGTTGGAGGTGGTGGGTCGCAGCGGCGGAGAGGAGACACGGCTCGGGTCTTCAGCCGCCCTGGTCGCCGAGATCGTCGGCGAGGTCGCAGGCCAGGCCCGCGGTCCCGGCGAGATGGAGAGCCAGCTCAGAATGCTCCAGGGGCTCGGCGTCGGCCAGCTCGAGCAGGGTCTCATCTCCCTCCTGACCCGTTCCCTGCCCGACTGGGCGAAGCCCGAAGGAGAGCAGCCCGGTGTGCCGACCAGCGGCGCCGCCCGCGCCATCGAGAGAGTCGTCACCCTCGCGGGAAGCGACCGCGAGGAGCAGTCGCGACGGTTCAGCGAGCTGGTGACGGCGGCGGTCGAGCAGGTCGAAGCCGGCTCCCTCGGTCGTGCGGTGACGCTCCTCGACCTCGCCGAACGCATGATCGCCGAGCAGCGCATCGACCCGGAGACCACGCGTGCGGTCCGCGGGCAGGCCGAAACCACCCTGACCGAGGAACGTCTGCTCGAGCTCGCCGAGCGCGAGGACCAGCGGCTGCTGCTCCGCAGAGTCATGCGCTTCTTCCCGCGCTACTCGACGACCGAGCTCTTCCTCGAGCTCGAGTCCGAGACCAGCCGGCAGCGGCGGAGCCGGCTCATTCGCCTGCTCACGGTCCATGGCAGCGACGCCCGCGCCGCTGCCGTCGTGCGGCTCAACGAGTCCGTCTCAGGCAGCAACCCCGCAGCGTGGTACCTGCAACGTAATCTCGTCTACCTCATGCGCATGCTGCCGCGGCCCGTAGAGGCGCCGGCGGATCCGGAGATCGACCTCCTGGTGCAGACCTCCGACCTCGCCGCGCCGCTGTCGCTTGTTCGCGAGTCCGTCACGGCCCTCGGCCAGCTGCGCCACCAGCGTGCCGAGCGCACCCTGATCGCGCGCTTCAGCGAGGTCGAGCAGGCGCTTCTCGGCGAGGTCGCCCTGCCCCACTCGCCGGACGATCTCGTCGGTCTGGCGGACACTCTGGCCACAACGCTGGCGAGGAGCGGCTCGAGAGCCGCGCGGAGGGTGGTCTTCAACCACGGGATCAAGCGCCAGGCGGCTCTGGGAGACGCGGCAGTCAGGTTGTCTGCCCTGGCGGGACAGGACCTCGCCGACGATCCCGAGCTGGTTCGTGCCATGCTCACCCAGCTGAAGTCTGACCTCCCGGTGAAGGTCTTCGGCCTCGCGGTGAGGATGCCGAAAAGGGCTCGTCTCGGAGAGGCGATCGTCGAGGCCCTGTCGGGCACCGACACACCTGAGGTTCGCACGGCTCTGGCCGACGTCGCCGCCTCGTTCCCCGGCCACAGCATCGGACAGACGGCCGGCCGCACGCTGTCAGAGCTGGACGCCGGCCGCTCGGCCCCCGCACCCGCCGTGTCGGAGCCGGTGACCCTGAGCGGTGATCTCGGGCTCTTCGGCCTGCCCAACCTGCTGCAGAACCTCGCCGACTCGCGATTGGCTGGACGCCTCACCTTGACCGGCCCCGACGGCGCCGCCATGGCGACCATCGACCTCTCGGCGGGCATGATCCGGGGCGCCGGCGCCGGGCGCCTCACCGGCACGACAGCGATCTACGATCTCCTGGCCCGACCGCGCAGCGGGCGGTTCACCTTCGTGGCGGAGCAGGCCGAGGCGGGGCCCCAGGATCCGACCGAGACCCTCTACCCGATGCAGCATGTGCTTCTGGAGGGAATGCGGCGTTACGACGAGCTGGCCCGCGCCACCGCGATGATTCCCGATGGCGCCCGTTTCTCGCCGACCGACACGCAGCCCTCCGTGCCCGACGAATCCTTCCCCCGCGAGGTCGTCGCCGCGATCTGGACGCGCGCTGTGGCCGGAGCGTCGCCGATGGAGTGTGAGCGCGCACTCGCCGTCGACGCCTTCCAGATCCGACGGCTGTTCGAGCACTGGCTCGAGGAGAGCGCACTGAGACCGATGGCAGCGTCCGGCCGCGAAGACAGTTAGGGCTCGCGCGAGAGCAAGTCGGGCAGAGGCGCGCCCAACTGTGCCACAGATTCGACGTGCCCGATCGAGCGAAACCGGAGGCGTAGCCTCGCCTCCGTTGAGGATCTCGCGAGTGAGGGCGGGCTGAAGATGTGGTGCAGACGGGATGCGAGATGTGCGCGGCGACGTCGTCGCCGTCGCCTGCCCGCAGGCCCGCGCCGAGCAGGACTGCCGCCGCCACGCCCGGGACACCGACCACGCCGACCGTCCCCTTCGTGGCCACCCCTTGCTGTGCTCGCCCGACATCGTGCTCCCCGTCCACCGGATCGAGATCGGCATCCCCAACCAGCCACTTCCCTTGACAGCTGCGCGTTTCAAACATATGCTCATTATCGTAATGAGCGGCGCCGCCCCCGGACCGGCGGACGGCGCCTGTCGGCAGAGATGGGAGGTGTCGCGGTGAAGACGATCGCAGTACCGATGGCCGCGGGTGGCTTCAGCACACACTTCGGCGGCGCCGAGGAGTTCGCCCTGTTCGTCGTGGACGACGTCGGTCGCACGGTTTCCGACCGGCGGACGGTCACCCCGCCGGAGCACGGCCGGGGCGTCTTCCCGATGTGGCTCCGCCAGCAGGGCGCCGACGTGGTGCTCGCCGGCGGCATGGGGCCCCGGGCGGTGGAGATGCTCCGTCAACATGGCATCGAGGTCGTTCTCGGCATCGACCCGACAACGCCGGAGGCCCTCGTTCGGGACTACCTCGGCGGAACCCTGCGCACCACCGGCGAGGTCTGCCACGAGCACGGTTTCCACGACTGCGGCCACCACGGTCACTGACCGAAGCCAGCCGACGCGTACGACGGGTGTAGGCAGGACGGGGTCGACCGGCACGGCGCCGTCCTGCCCTCCGACGCGACGTACCGTTTCCTCGAGCTTGCCCCGGGCGACACTCTTCCCGCCGCCCGGGAGCTGTCGTACAGGGCGCTGTCACTCGGCGGGCTGTCCACCTGTGATCCGCCGACCTGGTATCCTCCCGATGGCCAGCCCGTGTTCTCGGCCCCCCTGGAGGCGCCCATGGTCACAGCAGCCGCCCGCGGCGTGGCGTTCGACAACGAGCGCTACCTGGCCGAGCAGAGCGAGGCAATCCTCGAGCGCATCGGTCGCGTCGGCGGCAAGCTCTACCTCGAGTTCGGCGGCAAGCTGCTCTACGACTACCACGCCTCGCGCGTGCTCCCCGGGTTCGACCCCAACGTCAAGCTGCGCCTGCTGCAGCAGCTCGCCAGCCGGGCCGAGATCATCCTCTGCATCTACGCCGGCGACATCGACCGCCGCAAGCTGCGCGCCGACTTCGGCATCACCTATGACGCCGACACCTTCAAGCTCATCGACGACCTCCGCGACCACGATCTGACGGTTCGCGCGGTCGTCATCACCCGCTACCAGGACCAACCCGCCGCCGAGGTCTTCCGGAACCGGCTCGAGCGCCGCGACGTCAGGGTCTACACCCATCGTGCGATCCCCGGCTACCCGTTCGACGTCGACCGGGTGGTCAGCGGCGACGGCTTCGGCGGCAACCCGTACATCGAGACCGATGCGCCGCTGGTCGTGGTCAACGCCCCGGGACCGAACAGCGGCAAGATGGCCACCTGCCTGTCCCAGGTCTACCACGAGCACCAGCGGGGCAGCCGCGCCGGCTACGCCAAGTTCGAGACCTTCCCGATCTGGAACCTGCCGCTGCGCCATCCGGTCAACGCCGCCTACGAGGCGGCCACCGCCGAGCTGCGCGACGTCAACACGATCGACCCGTTCCACCTCGACGCCTACGACGAGCGGGCGGTCAACTACAACCGCGACATCGAGGCATTCCCGCTGCTCCGCCGGACTCTCGAGCGCATCACCGGCGACTCGATGTACCGCTCCCCCACCGACATGGGCGTCAACCGGGCGGGCTTCGCGATCGTCGACGACCGCGCGGTCCGTGATGCCGGCCTGCGCGAGATCATCCGGCGCCACTTCCGTTACGCCTGCGACGTCGCCCTGGGCAACGAGGACGGCGCCGCGGTCCGGCGCATCGAGGCGCTCATGGAGGAGTTCGAGCTCAAGCCCGAGGACCGCTCGGTGGTGACCCCGGCCCGGGAGGCCGCGCGCCTCGCCGAGCTCGGCGCCGACAAGGGACATCGCGGGGTGTTCAGCGGCGCGGCCGTCGAGCTCGCCGACGGCCCCATCGTCACCGGTCACAACAGCCCGCTGATGCACGCCTCCTCGGCACTGGTGCTCAACGCGATCAAGGTGCTGGCCGGCATCCCCCGGCGCCTCGACCTGATCAGTCCGGTGGTCATCGGGGCGATCGGCACGCTACGCAAGGAGCTGCTCGGGCGTCCCTCGATCAGCCTCAACCTCGAGGAGACCCTGATCGCCCTGAGCGTGAGCTCGACCACCAACCCGACCGCCCACGAGGCGATGAAGAAGCTCCCCGAGCTGCGGGGGTGCGAGCTTCACCTGACCCACCTCCCCAACTCGGGGGACGAGCGCGGGCTCCGCCGTCTGGGGGTCAACCTGACCTGCGACCCGAGCTTCGCGACCACCAAACTGTTCGTGTCTTGAGCCGTCAGCGGGCGCGGCCCTCAGCTTCGGTCTGCAGCCGCTCGGCCAGGGCGGCGGCCTGCGGGTCGCCCGGGAAGCGCTCGCCGAAGCTCTCCAGGAGCGCGATCCCCTGGTCGGGGTCGCCGACCCCGCCGAGACACTCGGCAAGACCGAGCACCGCCAGTCGGAACAGCTCGCGGCCGCTGTCGTCGGACCGGTCGACGGTGAGCTGGAAGACCTCCGCGAACAGGGCGCCCGCCTCGTCGAACCCGCCCTTGAGCAGCTCGACCCCGGCGAGCATCGCCCGCGACCAGGCATCTCCCGGCGAGCCGGCGATCCGCCGCCGCAGCTCGTCGAACTCGAGCAGCTGACCGACGCTCTCGTCCTCGGGACAGATCCGCTGCGCCGCGAGATAGCTCGCCGCCGCCCGCGGCATGTCGAGCCGCCGGTAGTGGGCGTGGCCGTCGAGCAGCGCTTCTCGCGCCGCGAGAAAACGGTCGAGGCGGGCCATCAACTGCGGGTGTCCTGCCGCGCCGTCGACCAGCGGACGCACCGGCTCGGCGTGCTCGCGCAGGATCTCGAGATTGGCGAGCAGCGGCTCGTCTCCGAGACCGAACTTCGGCGACTCGAACTCCAGGTGGGGGGTGTCCTCGGTGTTGAGCACCGGGTTGAGAGCTCGCAGCCTGTCCTCGACCCGCGGCGCCGAGGTCAGGTAGCAGGACAGGACCTTCTCGGCCTGGTGGAGACCGATCTCCTCGAGGTCGCGCCGGATCTGAGGCCTGCCGAGCCGCTCGACCAAGCGGTCGAGGTCGATGCGGACCGGGCTCGGGCTGCCCAGCAGCAGCAGGTAGTGGGTCGGCTGGTTGGCCATGTACCAGATCCCCATGTCCGGGAAGACGTGGGAGAAGGTCCGCATGGCGCTGGCGAAGACCTCCGGCGACATTCCACCCAACGGCATCCACACCACCACCAGGCCGTCGTCGGAGATCGCCCGACGGCACAGCTCGAAGTACTCCACGTCGTAGAGATTGGCGTTCGACTTGTAGCGGAGGTCGGTGCAGTCGGTGGCGATGACGTCGTAGCGGGTGTCGGAGAACCTGAGGTACGAGCGGACGTCGTCGATGATCAGCCGCAGACGACCGTCGAAGAAACGCCGCCCGACCAGGCTCGAGCGCCGGTCCCAGCCGTCGAGCACGCCGTGGTTCGAGGCCCGAAGAGTGTGATGGAGCCGGGGCACGGTCGGACTGATCTCGATGCAGTCGACCCGCTCGAGCTCACGGTACTGCAGGAAGGACCAGGAAGCCCCCCCCGAGCCGAAACCGACGGTCAGGACGGTCCTCGGGTCGGGCAGCAGCAGCATCGGCACGTGTGCGAGGCTCTTCTGGTCGGTCAGCAGGATCTTGTCGGTGCCGGCCACCGACGCGTTGTCGATGTAGATCGTGCGGTCCCCGATCGAGTTCTCCATCACCGCGACCGTCGCCAGAGGCCCCTCGAGGTAGGCCGGGGTCCCCTCCTCGTCGACCACGATCCGGTGACCCGGGAAGACATCCTGGAACGGCGCCCCGGTCGGTGTCCTGACCACCAGTATGGCGACGATCACCGCTGCGGCAACGGCCCAGGCGAGCCGGCGGCGCGGCGGCTCGGCCGGGTTGGCGACGAGCACCACCGCCCCGATCGCGACGTAGCCGGCGCCGAGGAGAACCATGCCCCGGGCCAGCCCGAAGACCGGGATCACCAGGAACCCGGCGGCGAAGGCGCCGACGATCGCGCCGACGGTGTTGAATGCGTACAGCCGGCCAGTGCCCGAGCCGACGGTGGCGAGATGGCGGACGCACACCCGGGCGGCGATCGGAAAGGCCATGCCCATCAGGAAGGTCGGCAGCAGGATCGTGACCGCGGTGCGCAGGAACACATTGGCGGTGGCCACTCCCCAGCGCAGCTTGCCCTCGGCACTGACCGCGTCGCCGACCTGGAGGTCGCCGACCACCGACAGGAGCAGGAACAGCGAGAACACACCGGCGACCCCCGTCAGGATCTGCACGA
>CAZKKP010000023.1:11420-19006 GCA_964553295.1 uncultured Thermoanaerobaculia bacterium
CGAGACCATAGAGCCGGACCGGGTCGGGAATCCGGTTGACCCTCGAGGCCATCACCGCGCTGCCCAGGGCGAGGCCGATCAGGAACACGGTGAGCATGGCGCTGAAGGAGTACGTCGTGTTCTTGAGCACCTCGAAGCGGAAGACGAGGGTCCGCGTCCACATCACCTGAAAGGACAGGGCGAGGAAGCCGGCCATGGCATAGCTCGTGAGCACCAGCCGCACCAGCCAGGCGGGCGGCGCCGCCGACGTCGGATCGGCGGCTCGAGCCTCGGCAGCCGACTCCGAAAGCTCGGTGGCGCCGGCCCCGGGCCCCTCGAGCCGCGCCGACAGGACGATCGCCGCCACGCCCACCAGCAGGGTGACGACGGCCGCGGTCAGGATCGAGCCACGCACACCGAGAGCCGCGATGAGCACGAACCCGGCCAGGAAGGTGCCGGTCACCGCGCCGGCGGTGTTGACCGCGTAGAGGGCGCCGATGCCGCCGCCGACCCGATCCTGCCGCCGCACCATGAACCTCGACAACAACGGCAGGGTCGCCCCCATGCATGTCGTCGGCACCAGCAGGACGGTGAACGAGACCGCGAAGCGGACCAGACTGAGGGTCAGGAAGGAGGACTCGCCGGCCGCGTAGATCGCCCGGTAGAGGGGGTCGAAGAGCCGCAGCCCGAAGGGGACCGCCAGAGCCGTGCCGGCCACCAGGACCTCGATCGCGCCGTACCACAGGAGGGGCCGACGCAGCCGATCCGCCACCCTGCCGCCGAGGACGCTGCCCAGGGCGAGGCCGCCCATGAAGGCCGCCAGCACCGTCGCGACCGCGTACAGGGTCGCACCGAAGACGGTCAGCAGCATCCGCGTCCAGATCACTTCGTAGACCAGCCCGCTCGCCCCGGACAGGAAGAAGAACGAGAGCACGACCGGCCGCGCCCAGGCCGGCAGCGGCACGAGAGCAGGCGATGGAAGTGTCCGAGTCATCGAGGCTGCACGTCCGTCATGGGCTGATCCAGGACCGCGGGCGCCGACCCGCGACCCTGCGTCCGCCCAGTGTAGCCCGAATCCCCCGCGAGGATCCCACCGCGGCCGCCGTGGCGAGGCCTCCCGGCCGCCAACGACCAGACCGCCGCAGCTGCCCCTGCACCTGTCGTTGCAGCCGTCTCAGCCGCTCCTGTCGAGATCACATTCAACCGTCGACGGTGGCGCCGTCGGGCGCCGCGGCTGTCGACCGGAAGCGGTTCCAGCGCGGGCCCACCAGGTTCTCCCTCGGCTGAAGTGGGGCTTGTCCTGGGACCATCACGTGCTAGACTGCGCACGACTTGAGCAGGGCAAGAGCGCCACGCGGACCGGACGCCCTCCCGCTTGACAGATCGGGGCTCGGGACAACGCACCCCTGGTGGCACCGGTGAAGATGCTGCCGCCGATCCTGCTGGTGGACGCGGCGACCGAGGACGCCGAGCTGGCCACCCTGGTTCTACGTGGCGCCTTCGGCGATCTCGCCATCGAGCACGCCGGCGATGCGGCCGCCCTCACCCGCCTGCTCACTTCTCAGCGATACGGGCTCGCGATCGTCGAGCACCAGCTGCCGTTCATCACCGGCAGCGCCCTCGTCGACCTCGTGCGGGACCTGCAGCCGGGATGCCCGATCGTAGTCCTGACCGACGCCCCACCTGCCGTGGTCGCGTCCGAGATCCTGCCCAGCGGGATCGACGCGGTCGCCCTCAAGAGCCGTTCCGGCCTCGCCCGGTTGCCGGAAACCGTGCGCACGGTCCTGATGCGCTCCCGACGCCGCCAGCTCGGCGCCGGCACCGACCCGGTCTACCGTCGGCTGGTCGACGGGCTGCCGATCGGGGTGTTCATCGCCGGTCTCGACGGCGCCGTCAGGGACGCCAACCCGGCGTTGGCCGCACTGCTCGGTTACGCGCGTCCGGAGCAGCTCGCCTACCGGTCGATCCCCGGCATGCTGCGCCGCGCCGCGGATCGTGAGCTGTGGCGGACAGGCATCGAGGGATCCGGCACCGTCGCCGACCTCGAGGCCGAGGTCGAGCGGGGCGACGGCAGCACGACCTGGATCCGACTCAGCGCCTGGACCGTGGCCGACCGCCCGGACGGTGAACGCCTCGTGCACGGCCTGGTCGCGGACGTGTCGCGGTCGCGGGCGACCGAGGCCGAGCTCGAGCGGCGTTCGCGCGAGGTCGAGCAGTCGAACACCGAGCAGCAGGAGATGGCCTTCGTCATCTCCCACGATCTCCGGCAGCCGGTCAACGTCGTCCGTCGCTCGCTGGCGGTGCTCACCAACGAGCTGGCCGACGACGCCCTCCCGACGGATGCGCGGCAGCTCCTCGAGATGGCGCGGCGGGGCGCCGACGCCCTGGACCGCATGCTCGGCGGCATCCTGCGCTACTCGCGGATCGAGACCGATGCAGCGCCTTTTGCCGTCGTGGACCTCGAACGAGTGCTCGATCGGGTGCTCGACCTTCTCGGGGACGAGCTCGCGTCGAGCGGCGCCGCGATCCGTCGCGAGACTCTTCCGGAGGTCTGGGGTGACGAGACCCAGGTCGAGCAGCTGCTCACCAACCTGATCGGCAACGCAATCAAGTTCCGGTCTGAATGCGGCCCGGAGATCCACATCTCGGCGGCACCTGACGGCGACCGCTGGCGCATCTCGATCCGGGACAACGGGATCGGCATCGAGCCCGGAGCGGCCGACCGGGTGTTCTCGATGTTCCAGCGGCTGCACACGGCCGACGAGATCCCGGGTACGGGAATCGGCCTCGCCATCTGCCGGCGCATCGTGCGCCGACACGGTGGTCGGATCTGGTTCGACTCGAGCCCGGGCGCAGGCGCCACCTTCCACCTGACCCTGCCGCGGCCCCTCGTCGCGGTGGCGAGCTTGCGGCATGGAGGCCGGCATGACCGCTGACCCCGAAGTTCGCGTGTTGCTCGTCGAGGACAACCCGGACGACGCGGCACTGATCCGCGCCGTGCTCCGGCGAGGCGCCCGAACGCGCGTCCTCGTCGAGCACCACGACCGCCTCGAGGCGGCCATCGCCCACCTCGAGAGCTCTCGCACCGACATCGTGCTCCTCGACTTCTCCCTGCCCGACAGCTTCGGCCTCGAGACCTACCGCCGCCTGCATGAGGCACACCCGTCGGTCCCGGTCATCGTGCTCACCAGTCTCGACGACGACCAGCTGGCCCTGTCCGCAGTGTCCGAGGGGGCCCAAGACTACCTGGTCAAGAGCGAGCTCGACCCGCGGCTGCTCAGCCGTGCGATCCGCTATGCCATCGAGCGCTTCCGCGCCGAGGAAGCACTGCGCGAGAGTCAGCAGCGGTACGCCCTCGCCGCCGAGGGCGCCAACGACGGCCTCTGGGACTGGGACATCGCCGCCGACCAGCTCTACCTGTCGCCACGCTGGCGCGACATGCTCGGTCTCGATCCTTCGTCGGAAACCCCGAGCCGCAGCACCGACTGGCTGAACCGGGTCCATGCCGCCGACCTGCCGACCTTCTCGCAGGCACTGCAGACCCACCTCGCCGGCGACGAGGGGCACTTCGAGCTGGAGCATCGAATGGTCGATGCCAGCGGCGCACAGCGCTGGATGCTCACCCGGGGACTGGTGGTCCGCGACTCCCGTGGCCGACCCCAGCGCATGGCCGGCTCGCTGACCGACATCACGGCCCGCAAGCTCGCCGAGCAGCAGCTACTGCACGACGCCTTCCACGACGGCCTGACGGGCCTCGCCAACCGCGCCCTGTTCGTCGACCGCCTGTCGGTCCTGCTGGCGGCCGATGCCCGCCGCCATCAGCGGCGTTTCGCGGTGCTCTTCCTCGACCTCGACCGCTTCAAGACGATCAACGACAGCCTCGGCCACGGGGTCGGCGATCAGCTGTTGATCCGGGTCGCCCGCCGGCTCGAGAGGCTGATCCGTCCCGGCGACACCATCGCCCGCCTCGGCGGCGACGAGTTCGCCGCCCTGGTGGGTGACATCCGCGGTCCGGGAGACGCTGTTCAGGTCGCGGAGCGGATGCTCGAGGAGATCGCGCGACCCTGCCGGATCGACGGTCACGACATCCTCTGCACCGCGAGCATCGGCATCGCCATCCGCGACGACGGTGAGCGCTCGGCAGAGTCGATGCTCCGCGACGCCGATCTCGCCATGTACCGCGCCAAGGCGGCGGGCAAGGCGCGCTACGAGATCTACGACGGCGACATGCACGCTGCTGCGATGCGGCTGCTCCAGATCGAGTCCGAGCTGCGGCGCGCCGTGGAGAACAACGACTTCGTGATGCACTACCAGCCGATCGTCTCACTGGTCTCCGGCAGGATCGTCGGCTTCGAGGCTCTGGTCCGCTGGGATCACGCGGAGCGGGGCCTGATCGCACCCACCCAGTTCATCGGGCTCGCGGAGGAGACCGGACTGATCGTGCCGTTGGGCTGGTGGGTGCTCGACCAGGCCTGCCTTCAGGTCCGCCAGTGGCAGCAGCGCTTCCCCTCGGAACCGCTGCTGTTCGCAAGCGTCAACGTCTCGGGCAAGCTGTTCTCGCGCCCAGACTCGGTGGACCGGATCGTCGAGGTCATCGAGCGGACTGGACTCCCCCCGGAGAGCCTGCGGCTCGAGGTAACGGAAAGCGTGGTCCTGGAGCACGGTGAGGAGGTGATCAACCGTCTACTCGAGCTCAGGGCGCTTGGCGTGCAGCTGTCGATCGACGACTTCGGCACCGGCTACTCGTCGCTCACATACCTGCAGCGCTTCCACTACGACACGCTCAAGATCGACCGTTCCTTCGTCAGCCGCATGGGCAGCGCCGGGGACTCACGGAGCATCGTCGAGGCGATCCTGCAGCTCGCATCGAGCCTCGGCATCGGGGTGGTCGCCGAGGGGGTCGAGACCGCAGAGCAGCTGCACCGGTTACGCCAGCTCGAGTGTCCCCTCGGTCAGGGATTCTGGTTCGCCAGACCGCTCAACCCGATCGGCGCCGAGAGCCTCCTCATGGAGAACGCCTGCTGGTAGGCGCCGGCGACCCCTCGCAGTGAACGAACAGCACGCTAGACTGCTGGGAGACGCCTTCGGGAGCCCACACCGTGCAGCAGCTGCGCCTCCGCGTTCCGATCGCCGTCATCGGCGCCTGCGCCGTGGCCCTCACCGCCACCGGGGTGGTGGCGGTGAGCCGGATCACGGCTCTGACCCGCGACCGCGTACACCAGGCGACTCTCGACCTGGTCGAGATCCGGGCCAAGGAGGTCGAGGGTTTCTTCCGAGAGCGCGGGCGGGTGGTCCGCACGGTGTTCGCCGACCCCGCCGTGTTGAGCTGGTTCGAGGGCTACGACGTTCCCCGCCGCCCGCTCGAGGACGACGCCGGGTGGCAACGCATTCTCGAGCTCTTCCGGGCGCTTCCGGCAACCGACCCGACGATCCTGTCGGTGTTCTTCGCCACCGACTCGACCGGGGAGTACTTCCGCAACCAGGGGCGGGTGGAACGGGAGGGGTACGACCCCAGGGAGCGCTGGTGGTGGTCCGAGGCCCTCGACAGGCGCCGCCTGTACGTCTCGCCGCCGGGGGTGGATGTCGGAACGGGCGACCTCGTCGTCACCATCCAGTCCGTCGTGCACGCCGGGGACGGCCGGCTGCTCGGCGTCGGCGGCATCGACGTGCTGCTCGGAACCCTCGGCTCGCTGGTCGAGGAGATCCGCTACCAGGGTGTCGGTCACGCTTTCCTGGTCGACGAGCTCAACCACCTGATCTACTTCCCCCGCCTCGACCTGGCCGCTCTTTCCAGCGGCAACACCCTGGACACCCAGCTGACCGACGTCGACCGCATCCTGGCAGGCTCCGCCGGCTTCCACGAGCTGGCCGAGCGCATCCGCGGCCGGGAGCGCGGCCTCGGCCGGGTCAGGTGGAACGGCGAGGAGCGGATCGTCGTCTTCGTCCCGGTCCGCGCGGTGGAGCCCGAGCTCGACTGGACCCTCGGTCTCATGGTGCCCGAGGCGCTGCTCGGCTCGACCATCACGCGGGCACGCTGGATCGCAGGGCTGGCAGTCGCGTTCGGCATCGCCTCGATCTCCGGCCTCACCCTCTGGGTGACGATCGGCGTCAACCGCCGCCTTCGGGAGCAGGAGCTGGAGCGCAGCCGGGCGCTCGCCGAGGCCAACGCCCGTCTCCTCGAGGCGGACCACATGAAGAGCCTGTTCCTGGCCACCATGAGCCACGAGCTGCGCACTCCCTTGAACTCGATCATCGGCTTCTCCGAGGTGCTGCGCTCCCGCCTCGCTGACCGGCTCGAGCCCCGGTTCCTCAAGTTCCTGGACAACATCCACGCCTCGGGGACCCACCTCCTGACTATGATCAGCGACATCCTCGACCTGTCCAAGATCGAGGCGGGACGCCTCGAGCTCAGGCTGGAGCGGCTCGACGTCGAACGTGCCGTCCAGTCGGCGGTCGCCATCGTCCAGGGCATGGCGCGCGAGCGCGAGATCGGCGTTGCGACCGGCGTCGCACCGGACCTGCCGTCGATCGAGGCCGATCCGGTGCGCTTGGAGCAGGTACTGCTCAACCTGCTGTCGAACGCCGTCAAGTTCTCCCCGGACCGCTCGGAGGTCCGGGTGGTCGCAGTTCATCTCGAGGCGCCGAGCTCGCCGCTCGGCGTCGACGCGGTGGCGATCTCGGTCAGCGACTCCGGACCCGGCATCGCACCCGAGCACCAGGCCTTGATCTTCGAGCACTTTCGCCAGGTTCAGGCGCCCGAGCTCCGGCGGCCGGGCGGCACCGGGCTGGGCCTCGCCGTGGTCCGCCACCTCGTCGAGCTGCACCAGGGGTCGATCAGGGTGGCCAGCCGGCCGGGTGCCGGCGCCACCTTCACGGTCACGCTGCCGGTCGAGCGTCACGGAGCGCTCCCTGATGACGCTGAGCCCGTGCCAGAATGACCAGGTGCCGACCGAACCCCCCGCGTCGCTCTCATCCTCAAGGTGGCGACGGCTCCGTTCGACTGCCACCGGCCGGGACCGGAGGATGCAGCCGCCGGGTGCGACCGTCGAACCGTGACCTACAACTTCGACCCCGAGCGCTGGCGCGAGATGCAACGCGCGGCGATCCTCGCCCGCCGCGACCGAGGTGAGCTCACGCCCGGGCAGGCTGAGGCGGCGCTCGAGGAGCTCGAGCAGAGGTACGAGGAGATGGCCGCCCGCCTCGACGGCACCTACCAGCTGCCGTAGGCGCGCTACAATCAGGGCGCAGAGTACGGGAAGGAGGGTCGAATGGCCTATCTCGAGCAGGCCGTCGAGGGTTCGGGGGAGCCCCGGAAGATCGAGCTCGGCACTGCCGAGCTCACGCTCGGCCGGGCTGAAGACTGCACGGTGGTGATCGCCGACAAGGCGGTGTCCCGCCACCACGCGACCCTGCGACCGGCCGAGGGCGGCTGGCTGCTGGTCGACAACAACAGCGCCAACGGCATCTTCGTCAACGGGCGAAAGACCACCGAGCATCGGCTCGCGAACGGCGACTCGATCCGCGTGGGAGCGACCACCTTCGTGTTCTCGGACCCCGAGGCCGCAGGCGAGGAGGAAGCCACCCGCTTCCTTCATGCCGCCGACATG
>CAZKKP010000024.1:0-7950 GCA_964553295.1 uncultured Thermoanaerobaculia bacterium
CGTCGTCCAGGGGGCGGTCACGATTGTAGGTGTGGTCGACGATCGCCCGTCCGTCGTCCTGCCAGATGAAGCGCGGCCCGTAGTCGCGGATCCACACGCTGTTGGCCGCGTACAGGATGAAGTTGACGCGCTCCATCACGGCGCCGGCGGCGGTCAGGGTGGCGGCGGCGCTCGACTGCTGGCTCGAGCTGGCGACCAGGATGTGCACCACGGCGCCGGTGTCGCCGGTGGTGATGCCCACGGTCAGCGCGGTCAGGAGGTCGTTGTACGCGCCCCAGCGAATGAGCAGGCCGTCGTTACGCTCGTACTCCGCCGGTGTGCGCACCGTCCCGGTGGGTGGCGCCAGCGGCGACCGCAGGTCGGGGCGGGGCAGAGGAAGCAGCCGTTCCGCGGGGGTCATCGACCGCGGCAGCGGGTGGGTCTCGTCGTCGACGATGGTGGCGAGCACCTCCGGCGGCACCCGCACCGCCTCCTGGGCGGCGAGCTGGGCGGAGACGAGCAGGGCGAAGGGGAGCAGCAGGCGGAGGACCAGGCGCACGACACCCTCCAATCCGCCGCGCAGGCTACCACCGAAGGTGGTGGCTGTCAGTCGCCGATCTCGCGCCGCAGCTCGTCGATCCGCCGGTTGACGTCGGCCAGGGACATCGAGCGGTAGTGCGGCGGCAGGAAGCGGGTGTCGGTGCACTCCTTGACCGCGAGCAGGTCCATCAGCTCGAGGCGCTCGGTGTGGGCCGAGGGACGCACCTCCTCGACGGTCGTGGCGATGATCTCGGGCAGGCTGCGCGGTTGTGCGTCCGCCGGCTGGGTGGCGTGGACCCGCAGCGCCCGGACCAGGATGCCTTCCATCTCGTTACCGCCGATGCCGGCGTCGTCCGGCAGCTCGGGCAGCTCGTCGGGGGACACCGCCAGGCCGACCTTGCGCGCCATCGCGGCGAACAGACCACGTCGGCCGACGGCGTCGGTCGGCGGGAACAGCGGGATGTGCACGTCGAGCCGGCCCTGGCGTTTGAGGTCGACCTCGACCAGATCGGGCCGGCTGGTGGCGAACACCCAGATGATCTTGCCGCGGTTGGCGGTGTTGCTCATCTCCTTGGCGAGCATGCCGTAGACCCGGCCGGAGAGGCCCGAGTCGCCGGACCCGGAGTCGCGCTTGCCGGTCATCTGGTCGGCCTCGTCGACGAACACCAGCACCTGCCCCAGGGCGCGCAGGATGGTGAAGACCTTCTCCAGGTTACCCTCGGTGGCGCCGACCCAGCGCTCGCGGAAGTTCTTCAGCTCGACCACCGGGATGCCGATCTCGCCGGCCCAGCACTCGACCAGGTAGGTCTTGCCGGTACCGATGCGGCCGCACAGCAGGTAGCCCATCGGGATCGCCCGCTGGACGCCCCGGCGCAGCAGCTCGGCGTCCTGGCGAAGCCAGGTCTTGGCCTCGTCGTGGCCGGCGACGTCGTCCAGGGTGCGCTCGGTCTCGACGAACTCGATGCGCCCGGCGGCCTCCTTCTCGATCAGCTCCTTCTTCATCCGGGTCAGGGCCTTCAGCGTCAGGGGACGGCCGGCGCCGAGGGCGCGCAACACCAGCGAGCGGGCGGCGACCCGGGTCAGCCCGACGAGCCGGGCGGCGAGCTCGGCGACGCTCATCTCGAAGGCGGTCGCGGCGTCGGCGCGACCTCGCACGAGCTCGGCGAGGAATGCCTCGAGCTCGGCGGCGCGCGGCAGGTCGAGGGAGATCTTGGCGTTGTACGAGCTCTCGACGAGGAGCGGGTGGAGGTCGGTGAGGTTCTCGGTGATCAGGACGGTGGCCACGAAGGCGGCGGCCAGCGACGGGTCTGCCGCCCAGTCCAGGAGCTGGATCAGAGTCTGGCTGAGGTCCGAGGAGAAGTGCACCGGCTCGCCGCGCGGCGCCAGGAAGTGGGCGTAGTCGACGACCACCGCCACCCGCAGGGGGTCGGCGACCAGGGCGCCGTCCTCGCTCCGCCGGGTGCGCTGCTGGCTGGCTCGGAGAAATCGGTTGACGAGCTCGAGGGCCCGGCGGGGGTCCCGCGGCAGCAGGCCGCCGAGGTCCAGGGCGGCCTCGCCGAGGTCCGGCAGAGAGGCCCAGGAGGTGCCCTGGAAGCCGTCGAAGGCCTTCAGGAAGCGGTGGAAGTGATCGCCGCCGCGAGGGGCCCTCAGGCCGCGGCCGCGGTCGTAGAAGATCACCACCTCGAAAGGCGCGAGCATGACCTCGGCGAGGAACTCGTGCAGCGGCACGAAGCGCACCGGTCCGCCCGCCGTCGGCGCCGGAACCAGGTCGCGGACGTTGCCGTGGAGCACGAACTGGCTGGCCGAGCCCGAGCGGAAGAGCCCGCGCATCTCGGCTGCCCAGGGTGGCAGCTCGGGCGGCGCCGACGCGCCGGGGACCGGGGGCTCGGACGGGGGGCCGGGCTCAGGCATGGAGTTCCTCCTCGAGCTCGAGCATCGGCAGCTCGGGCAGTCGGCTCGCCTCGTCGTCGGCGCCGAGGGCGCCCAGGAGCTCGGCGTTCTCCTCCATCCAGCGGGAGGTCTCGCGCATCGTGCTGGCGACGGTGTCCAGGTGCAGGGACAGGGCCTCCGGCCGGGCGCCGACCGCCGATTCCTCGCGGATCAGCTGGACCTGGCGCTCGATGCGCTCGAGCTCGGCGTTGATCACGGCGAGGCTCTCCAGCGCCCGCCCGTGGTTGGCGAGCCGCTTCTGTTGGATGTCGAGTGTCCCTTCCAACGAGCGGGCAAGAGCGCTCGACGGCTCGGCGGCAGCCAGGCGCTTCTCGAGCTCGGCGATCTCCCGCTCCAGGGTCCGGCGCTCGAGCTGGCTGACGTGCTCGCGGATCGTGTCGCGGGACGACAGCAGGCGCAGGAAGATGCCCAGGAGCTGGTTGAGGGAGCGCCCGCGCAGGTCGCGGAAGTTGCCCAGGCTGTCCCCTTCGACGGTCTCGGCCATGCCGAGGATCCGACGGCACTGCTCGAGCAGGGTGCGGTAGCGGTGCCGGCTCTCGCCGGACAGCCGGGCGACCACGCCCTCGACCCGTTCGCTCCAGCTCTTCTGCGTGGCGAGCAGCTCCTCGGCCTGGATGAGTCGCTGGAAGCGCGGGTTCGACGCCCTCAGGTAGAGATAGAGGATCTCACCGCCGATGCCGAGCAGCCAGAACCCGGGGTTGAACAGCCCGGCGACCCCGAGAGCTCCCAGGGCCATGGTGTTGAGCGGCAGCTGGCCGAGAAAGGGGATCCGGGTTCGGCGCTGGAACGCCTCCATCAGGTAGCGCCAGTAGCCGAGCCTTAGATCAGTCGCCGCCATCCACGTGGCCCCCGCGGTCGATCTGGGTGAATGCGGCAGTGACCTCTGCGACGGCCGCCTTGAACGAGGTGCTCTCCTTGACCTCGAGGGGATCCGAGTCGCGGGTCGGCGGGATCACGTCGTCGAAGGTCGCGGCGATGCGACCCGGCGCCCGTGACATCACCCACACCCGGTCACCGAGGTAGACCGCCTCGGCGATGGAGTGGGTGACCAGGAAGACGGTCGCCTCGACGTCGTGCCAGAGTTCGGTGATGAGCCGTTGCATGTCGTATCGGGTCGGCTCGTCGAGCGCCGAGAAGGGCTCGTCCATGAGCAGGATCCGGGGCTTGAGCACGAGCGAGCGGGCGATCGCCACGCGCTGCTGCTGGCCGCCGGAAAGCTGGTGCGGGTACTTGTGCTCGTGGCCCTCGAGACCGACGTGGCGGATCCACTGCATGGCCACCTCGTCCATGGCGGCCCGGTCGAGGCCGAGCTCTGAGCGGTTGAGCTCGAGCCCGAAAGTGACGTTGTGCAGCACGGTTCGGTGGGGGAACGAGCTGTAGCGCTGGAAGATCATGCCGCGGTCGCGGCCGGGTCCGGTGACCGGCCGGCCGTTTACCAGCACCTCCCCGGAGGTCGCCGGCGCGACGTCGGCGAAGCCCTGGATGAGGTTGAGGATGGTCGACTTGCCGCAGCCCGAGGGGCCGATGATCGAGATGAACTCACCCCGCCCCGGGACATCCTCGACGGTGAAGCTGACGTCGCGGATGGCGGTGAACTCGGTCCGCATCCCCGGGTTGAAGGTCTTGGTCACGTTGCGGAAGTCGACCACGGGTGGGACCGTGGAGGCGCCGGGCATGGTCGCGCTCATGCCGCCTCCCGATAGGGGAACAGCACCTTGCCGCCCCAAGCCCAGATCTTGTCGACGACGAAGGCGAGGGCGACAATCACCAGCAGCACCAGATAGATGTGCTCGCGCGGGCCCTGTCGCTGGGAGATGATGATGATGCCGCCGACGCCGCGGCCGATGTCGACCATCTCGGCCAGGATGATGTAGCTCCAGCCGATGCCGAAGCCCAGCCGCATGGCCTGGTAGATCGACGGCCAGGACACCGCCAGCAGCACCTTGCGCACCGCCTGGAACGGCGTTGCTCCCAGGGTGTAAGCGGTCTTGAGGTAGACCTCGTCGACGCCGTCGACCGCCGCCACGATCAGCGGCAGCAGGTAGATGAGGAAGGCCAGTGCGAGGAAGAGCACCTTCTGCCGCTCGCCGGTGCCGAACAGGCTCATGGTGACCGGTACCAGTGCCGGAATCGGCAGGTAGGCGCCGAACACCGCGAGCGGCGTGAAGGCCGCCTTGACCCGGGTGAAGGCGCCCATGAGCAGCCCGAGCGGGAAGGCGATCGCGAGGCCGACCGCGAAGCCGGCGACGACTCGGGAGAAGGAGACGGCGGTGTTGCGGGTCAGGGCGCGCTCGAACCACAGCTTGGGGAACGACTGGACCACCTCGAGGGGGCTCGGCAGGATGGCCGGCGAGATCAGCCGCTCCTCGGCCGGGCCGTCGCCGGTGAGAATCCACCAGGCGCCGATCAGTGCCAGCACCGGCAAGACGCCCAGCGCCCAACGCTGCCAGACCGGAATCCGGGAGCGCAGCCGGGGCCCCGGCCGGGCGGCCGGGGCCGGGGCAGGGTGGCCTTGAGGGGCGGCCAGCTCGGCGGCCTGCGGCAGCGGGTCGCTCACTGGACCTCTGGCGGGTAGACCGAGACCTCGACCCGCCGATTCAGGGTGTGGTTCTGCGCGTCCTCGGGGTCGGCGGGCTGGTTCCAGCCGAGACCCTCGACGACGAACTTGTCGGGGTCGAACTTGTACCTTTCGACCAGCGCCTGCTTGACCGCGTTGGCCCGGTCGAGGGACAGCCGCTGAACGTCCTCGAAGCGCACGCCGCGGCCCTGCATCGAGCCGTCGGTGTGGCCGACCACCGCGACCACCGCCCGCTCGTACTGGCCGGCGAGCCGTGCCACCCGCTCGAGGGTCGCCTCGGCGGTCGGGTCATAGAGGGTGCCCTTGAGCGCGTTCCCGGCCGCGTCGTGCTGCGGCTCGAAGATGTTCGAGGAGTTGGGGAAGAAGTTGATGCGGATGGTCTGGGTGAGGATCGGCGCCTCGGCCTGGATGCTCCTGTAGGTGGTCGGCACGAACTGGGTGGTGTACTCGTCCCGCTGGTGGGCGAAGAGCCCTTCTCGCTCGAGCTGCTGCAGCACGCTGAAGTCCATCACCTCGTCGAAGCGGGTGGGGGTGCCGAGCAACCCGAGCTCGCGGTACACGAAGGTGATGTTCTTCCAGGTCCTCTCGAAGTTCGCCGGGTTGTTCTGGTTGAGGAAGAAGTCCTTGTTCTCGGCGAAGTTGGTCGAGTGGGCATCGGCCTCCATGCCCTGCACCTCGTCGACGGACATGCCGTAGCCCTCGGCCATCCAGCGGAAGGCCTGCGCCTTGAAGGTGTCGTCCTTGAGCTGGTCCATCGCCTTGAAGATGCCGGCGGCCAGACCCTTGACGATCTCCGGGTGGTCCTTGGCGAAGTCGGCGCGGGCGGCCCAGACGTCGGCGATCAGCTTCGATGCCTCGGCGGTCGTCGTCAGGATGCGGGTACCCTCGACCTTCTCCGGGATGTTGTAGATGTCCGGCGCCCAGGACACGCAGGCGTCGATCGAGCGGTCGGACACGAAGGCCGCCGCGGCCTCGAAAGCGGACGCGGTGTATCGGTGCGTGACCTCGCCGGGCTGGATGCCGGCGTTGAGCAGCAGATTGTTGAGGAAGTACTGCGACGGGCTGTTCTGCGCGTAGACGATGGTCTTGCCCTTGAGGTCGCGGGCGCTGGCGATGCTCCCCCGGACGACGATGCCGTCGCCGCCGGCCGACCAGTCGACCTGCTGGAAGATCCGCGGCGCGGTGCGGGAGTCCTTCATCAGCTCCGGCGCGAACAGCACCATCATGTCGAGGGTGCCCCAGAGGATGTGGCTCGAGCCGGAGGCGAAGGCGTCGCGCGCCACCACCGGGTCGTCGATGAGCTTCAAGTTGACCTTGAAGCCGTACTCCTTGAAGAAGATGCTGTCCTCGTTGGGACGGAAGCCGTGATTGGCGGCGACGATCGGCAGCCAGCCGACCCAGACGTTGATCGGGAACTCGACCACCGGGTCTGCAGCATCCCAGGCGTAGGCCGAGACGCCCTTGACCGGCGGCAGCCGCTCTGCCGGGACATAGCTGTACTCGTTGACCGTCGTGATGCCGGCAGTGTCCGGGGCCTCGAACTTGCCCTGGAGCTGGCGGAAGGCGTCGAGGTCGATGTCGCCGGTCTGGCCGCCGCCGGGCGCCAGCAGGTCGCGCAGGAAGTAGGCGGCGCCCGCGAGCAGCGCGAGCACGAAGAGCACGATGATGATCTTGCCGAGCTTGGTCGGTCCGACGTTGTCTGCCATGGTTCGCCTCCGGAGTTTCTTTCGGGTTGTCGACGCGGCGGCCGGGCTCAGCCCTCGCTCACCTGCGGGCCCATGTCCTTGGTCGGGGGTGTGGTCTCGGCGGCTGTACCGGCAGCCGCCGGCTTCTCCATCTCGAGCCCGTACGCCGCCGCGAACTCGGCCAGCGCCTGGTCGGCCAGAGCATCCTGCTCGGCCTGGCGGAGCTCGACGCCCGAGACGTCGATCGTCGAGGCGGCGACCCGCGACCGGCCGGCGGCCTTGTCGCGGCGCTCGGAGAGGTACTCCTCGACCCGCGAGATGGTGTCGCCGGAGCCGCCGATGGTCGAGATCATGCCCTGCGCCATCTCCTGCAGCTCGGCCTGCGCCTCGAGCATCTCGGTCTCGGAGATCAGGCGTTTCAGCGACTCGATCTTGGCCTGGGCGTCGCGCACCGCGACGTCACGGGTCTTGACCAGCTTCTGGTAGGTCTCCTCGCTGGTTTCGAGCTGGCCGCGGTTCTCGTCGAGCTGGGCCTTGACGGTCTGCAGCTGCAGGGCCAGCTGGCCTGCCGCCGCCCGGTTGCCGGCCTTGAGGTTGGCCGCCGCCTTGGCGGCGAGCTCCTTCTCCTGGGCCTCGAGGTTGCGCACCTGGCGCATCAGCCGCTCGATGAATGCGGCGTGATTGGCGAGGTTGTCGTTGAAGCGGGCCATCTGCTGGCGCAGGTTCTCCTTCTCCGCCTCGATCAGGGCGCGCGGGTTGGCCCGCTCGAGACCGGAGATGAAGAGGCTCAGGAAGCCGCGCACCAGATTGCCGAGTCGCTTGAGCATGCTGTCCTCCCGCCGTGGTCCGTCTCGGCGCCTGGAGCCGCTGCGTGTCGGCGCGTTCGACCGGGGCTTGAACGCCCGGAGGATAGCAACCGCCACGACGCACCGTCAACGAAGGGCTGCGTTTCCACTTGCCGAGCCCGGGCCCGAGCCCGGCCGACCCATGAGTTGGGGCCACGACAGGGGCAGGGACAGGGGCAGCGACAAGGGCGGCGACAGCGGCAGAGACAGGGGCGGCGGCAGGGGCAAGGAGGCAACGTCTGCGACGCGAATCGACTCAGCTACCGGCAGCGCTGTCGCGGTTGATTGTCGTTGCTGATCCCTGTCGTGTCTCCTCGTCGAGCTATGGCCGCAGCTCTGTCTCAAATCTATGGCGAGCTCTGAGTGTTGGATG
>CAZKKP010000024.1:7960-11984 GCA_964553295.1 uncultured Thermoanaerobaculia bacterium
TCGCACAGGCTCGCGATAGGCATGCCGACTCGGGCTCGGACACAGAACGGGCATCCGGGCTCGGGTCCGGTCTCGGGATGGAGCGCTTGCTCGCCGCGTTGCGGTCAGCTCTCGACTTCGACGACCGGGGCTTCGGGGGCGTTCTTCTTGACCGACTCGATGCCCTGCAGGCAGCTCTTCTTGGACTTGTAGCCCTGGCCGGTGGCGATCACCTGGCCGTTGGTGGCGCGCAGCCGGAACCGGTAATCCCCACTCTTGTCCGTGTAGATCTCGAACTTTCCAGGCATGTCGCTGCTCTCCCCTCGGATCGATCTCGCCGCGTGCGACGTGTCTCGATGATAGCGCACCCGCTGTGCCGTCTACCGTCGGGGCTCAGTCTCGCACCGGGAGGGAGGGGGCGTCGCACTGCCTGATCGGCTTTCCCTCGTCGCGGCACTGGCAGCTCGAGCCGCCGCAGGAGCCGCGCAGCGAGCGGCCGGAGAGCATGACCCCGAGGGCCATCACGAGCATGACGATGGCGAACAGGGCGGTGGTCAGCAGCAGGGTGGTCATCAGTCGTCACCTTTCGCCGGGGTCGCGGCACGATACGGCGCCAGCGCCGCGGTCGAGGTCTCGCGCCAGCCGCCACCGGCTTCATGTTCCAGGAACACGACGGCGAGTCCTTCCCTTTCAGCGGTCCTTCGCCCCTCGTCCGGTCCGAGGACGTTCAGGGCGGTCGCCCAGGCGTCGGCTTGGAGGCAGCTGGCGGCGACGACGCTGACCGAGGCCAGCGAGTGCTCGATTGGCCGGCCGGTGCGGGGGTCGATGGTGTGACTGAACCGTCGGCCGGTGTCGTCGGTCCAGAACGCGCGGTAGTCGCCGGAGGTCGCCATGGCCGCGTTCTCGAGCTCGAGCACGGCGTACACCGAGCGCGTCGCCGGATCGGGGGTCTCGATGCCGAGTCGCCAGCGTCGGTCGCCGCCCGCCAGGCCGCGGGCCACCACCTCACCGCCGACCTCGACCATGAAGCGGCTCTCGCCGAGGGCGGCGAGCGCATCCGCGGCCCGGTCCACGGCGTAGCCCTTGGCGATCGCCGACAGGTCGACCTCGAGATCGGGAAGGGTCTTCCTGAGGGTGCCGTTTGCCACGTCCAGCTCGAGGTTCTGGAAGCCGAATGAGGCGCGCAGCGCTTCGATCTCGACGGGGGTCGGGCGACCGACCACCACCTTCGGCCCGAAGCCCCAGGCCCTGACGAGAGGTCCCACCGTGACGTCGAAGGCGCCATCGGAACGACGGCTGACCTCCTGAGCCGCGGCCATCACCTCGAGAAGTGCCGGTGAGGCGCGGAAAGGCTCGGTGCCCGACTGGTTGAAGCGCGTCAGCTCGGAGTCCTCGCGCCAGTTGGACATCGCCGCGTCTACCTCCTGCAGCGCCTGCTGGACCGCGTCCTCCAGCTGAAGTCGTCGTGCCTCGTCGACCGCCCCCGCGGGAACCACGCGAGCTGTGTAGCTGGTGCCGAAGATGTCGCCGGAGAACACGACCTCCGACATCCGCGCGGGTGGCGCCTCACCGGGCGAGCGCAGCCACACCACCAGAAACAACGCCAGCACGAAGAGCGCTGGCGCCCAGATCCGTTTCAGGATCCGGCCGACTCCGCCGTACCCCACATCCAACCGCTGCACTGTCCTGCCTCGACTCTCTCGACAGCTCGAATCCGCGCCTCTGAGGCGCGGATTCGGCAAACCCCTACCCCCCGAAATCGTCGAGCATGATGTTCTCGCGCTCCACCCCGAGATCGAGGAGCAGGTTGATGCACGCCTGGTTCATCATCGGCGGACCGCACATGTAGTACTCGATGTCCTCCGGCGCCGGGTGGTCCTTGAGATAGTTCTGGTAGAGCACCTGGTGGATGAAGCCGACCGGCCCGGTCCACTCGTCCTCGGGCAGCGGCTCGGACAGCGCCAGGTGCCACTTGAAGTTCGGGTTCTCCTTCTCGATCTCGTCGAAGTCCTCGACGTAGAACGCCTCGCGCAGGCTGCGGGCGCCGTACCAGAAGGTCACCTTGCGGTCGGTCTTGAGCCGCTTGAACTGGTCGAAGATGTGCGAGCGCATCGGCGCCATGCCGGCGCCGCCGCCGACGAACACCATCTCGTTGTCGGTCTCGCGGGCGAAGAACTCGCCGTAGGGGCCCGAGATCACCACCTCGTCGCCGGGCTTGAGGTTGAAGATGTAGGAGGACATCTTGCCGGGAGGAGCGTCGGGCCTGTTCGGCGGCGGCGACGCGATCCGCACGTTGAGCATGATGATGCCCTTCTCCTCCGGGTAGCTGGCCATCGAGTAGGCGCGGGACACCGGCTCGGAGACCCTGGACACGTACTGCCACATGTTGTACTTGTCCCAGTCCTCGCGGTACTCGTCCTGGACCTCGAAGTCCGAGTAGCGGACCTCATGCGGCGGGCACTCGATCTGGATGTAGCCGCCGGCCCGGAAGGGGACCTCCTCGTCGGGCGGCAGCTCGAGCACGAGCTCCTTGATGAAGGTGGCGACGTTCTCGTTCGACACCACCTTGCAGGTCCACTTGCGGACGTTGAAGACCTCCGGGTCGACATGGATCTTCATGTCCTGCTTGACCTTGACCTGGCAGGCGAGGCGGCACCCCTGGCGTGCCTCGCCGCGGTTGACGTGCGAGGTCTCGGTCGGCAGCAGGGCGCCGCCGCCATCGAGGACGTCGACCTTGCAGACGCCGCAGGTTCCCTTGCCGCCGCACGCCGAGGGGATGAAGATCCGGTGGGCGGCGAGGGTGTTGAGCAGAGTGTCCCCGGCGGGCGTGACCAGCGCCTTGTCCGGGTCGTCGTTGATCGTGATGGTGACATCGCCGGTGGCGACCAGCTTGGCCCGCGCCGCCATCAGGACCAGCACCAGAGCCACGATGACCAGGACGAAGACTACGACTCCGAGAATGACTGTCGTCATGCCGACCCCCGTCAGAGCTGAATTCCGGCGAAGGCCATGAAGCCGATCGCCATCAGGCCGGTGACGATGAAGGTGATGCCCAGCCCGCGCAGTGCCGGCGGCACGTTGGAGTAGCGCATCTTCTCGCGGATTGCGGCCAGCGCGACCACCGCCAACCAGAAGCCGGCCCCGGAGCCGAAGCCGAAGACCGTGCTCTCGCCGAGGTCGTAGTCACGCTCGACCATGAACAGCGAGGCGCCGAGAATGGCGCAGTTGACCGCGATCAACGGCAGGAAGACGCCGAGCGCGGCGTAGAGCTTGGGCGCGTAGCGGTCCATCACCATCTCGACCACCTGCACGGTGGCGGCGATCGAGCCGATGAAGGCGAGGAATCGGAGGAAGCCCAGGTCGACTCCGGCGAAGGCCTGCCCGAGCCAGTCCATCGCCCCTTCCTTGAGCAGGAAGTTGAACACCACGTAGTTGATCGGCGTGCACACCGTGAGCACGAAGGTGACTGCGGCGCCCAGGCCGACGGCGGTGTCCACCTTCTTCGACACGGCCAGGAAGGAGCACATGCCGAGGAAGAAGGCGAGAGCCATGTTCTCGACGAAGATCGCCTTGACAGCGAGGTTGAGATAGTGCTCGAGCATGGTTCAGCTCTCCTCGGCGGGCGTGCGCAGGACCGCCCGCAGTACCCAGATGAAGATCCCGATGAGGAAGAAGGCCCCGGGCGCCAGCACCATCATGCCGTTGGGCTGGTACCAGCCGCCCTCGGAGACCAGCGGCAGGATCGGGTGGCCGAACAGCTTGCCGGCGCCGAAGAGCTCGCGGAAGAAGCCGACGGCGATGAGCACGATGCTGTAACCGACGCCGTTGCCGAGACCGTCGAGGAACGACGGGAAAGGCTTGTTCTGCATCGCGAACGCCTCGGCCCGACCCATCACGATGCAGTTGGTGATGATCAGCCCGACGAACACCGAGAGCTGCTTGGAGATGTCGAAGAGGAAGGCGCGCAGGATCTGGTCGGTGACGATCACCAGCGAGGCGATGATGGTCAGCTGGACGATGATCCGGATCGAGGGCGGGATCATCT
>CAZKKP010000024.1:11994-16487 GCA_964553295.1 uncultured Thermoanaerobaculia bacterium
TCGCGCAGGATGGAGACGAACAGGTTGGACAGGGTCATCACGCAGATCACCGCCACCGACATCACCACCGAGGTCTCCATCTTGGTGGTGACCGCGAGCGCCGAGCAGATGCCCAGCACCTGCATCGCGATCGGGTTGTCGCTGAACATCGGGTCGACGAGAGCCTGCTTGTTCTTGGCGTTCATGCCATGCTCCCTTCACGGGCCCGGAAACGCTCGAGGTACGGACCGAAACCGTGCTCCCCGAGCCAGAAACGCACCAGGTCGCTGACCCCGCGGGCGGTCAGGGTGGAGCCCGACAGGCCGTCGACGCGGTAGGGGTCCTCGTCGACCGGTCCTGCGGCGCCCTTGAGCACGGTGATCGCGGGCTGCCAGTCGTCGTCGTAGGCCTGGCGCCCGGGCCACAGCGCCTTCCAGCGCGGGTTGTCGATCTCGCCGCCCAGTCCCGGCGTCTCGCCGTGCTGGTAGAAGGTGATGCCGCGGATCGTCGTGGTGTCGGGGGCCAGGGCGAGAAAACCGTAGAGCGTCGACCACAGACCCTTGCCCTCGATCGGCAGCACCACCTTCTGGATCTCCTCGGCGTCGTCGACGACCAGGTAGACCAGCGCTCTCTTGGGCAGTCGGGCGATGCCGGCACGGTTGGCCGGCGCCGGCGCGCTCAACGCCGGGTCCTTGAGGGCGCGCTGCTGGTCGTAGGTCGCCGGGTCGACGTCGTCGGCGTAGTCGCCGGTGGCGAGCTCGACGACCCGGGCTCGGATCGAGGTGTCGAACAGCCGCTGGACCTCGTCGGCCGAGACGGCAGCGCCTTCCTCGACGAGGCCGGACACGGCGAGTACCTTCATCTGGCGGTCGAGGACGGCATTGGCGTCCTGACGGTCCTTCAGTGCCACCGCCGCCAGGGACACGACGACCGAGCAGACCAGGCAGACGCCGGCGGCGAACGAGACGATGTAGGCGTTACTGCGTGCCATAGCGTGCCATCCTCCGCTTGATGTTGGCCTGGACGTAGTAGTGGTCGATGAGCGGGGCGAACATGTTCATGAACAGGATCGCGAGCATCATGCCCTCCGGGTAGGCCGGGTTGACCACCCGCACGAGGATCACCAGCACGCCGATACCGAAGCCGTACCAGAGCTTGCCCTTCTCGGTGAACGACGAGGACACCGGGTCGGTGGCCATGAAGACCATGCCGAAAGCCCAGCCGCCGAGCACCACGTGCCAGTGGAAGGGAACGGAGAACATCGGGTTGGTCTCCGAGCCGATCAGGTTGAGGGCGATGGCCGCCAGGAAGGAGCCCACGGTGACCCCGAACATCGTCCGCCAGGAGCCGACCTGGGTGGCGATGAGGATCACCGCGCCCAACAGGCAGAGCAGCGCCGAGGTCTCGCCCATGGAGCCGGGAACCGTGCCCACGAAGGCGTCGACCCAGAGCTTCGAGCCGAGCTCGCCGAGAACCTCGACGCCGTCGGTCGCCGCCCGGGACAGCCAGGTCGCACCGGAGAAGCCGTCGACGCCGACGAAGTTCGCGGCGATCCAGGGTTTGTCGCCGGAGATCTCCGCGGGGTAGGCGAAGAACAGGAAAGCTCGGGCGGTCAACGCCGGGTTGAGGACGTTCATGCCGGTGCCGCCGAACACCTCCTTGCCGATGAGCACCCCGAAGGCGGTCCCGAGGGCGACCTGCCACAGCGGAATGGTCGGCGGCAGGGTGAGCGGCAGCAGGAAGCCGGTGACGAAGAAGCCCTCGTTGACCTCGTGCTTGCGGATCACCGCGAAGAGCACCTCGATGGCGCCGCCGGCGGCGAAGGTCACGGCGATCACCGGGATGAAGTAGAGCGCGCCGTGCACCAGGCAGGCCAGGGGGTCGAGGGTGAAGCCGAAACCGAGGTTCTCGAACAGCTTCGTCTGCCAGCTGTCGAGAGGGGTGGCGCCGGCGGCGATGGCCCGATGAGCCTGCAGGCCGACGTTGTAGCAGGACATCACCACGATCGGCAGCAGGCCGACGACCACGGCGATCATCATCCGCTTCAGGTCGAGGCCGTCGCGCACGTGCACCGAGCCGGTGGTGACCCGGCTGGGGCTGTGGGCAAGGGTGTCGATCGCCTCGTAGAGTGGATACAAAGCCTCCAGGCGGCCGCCCCGCTCGAAGTGGCGCGCCTGGGCGTCGAGAAACGAGCGCAGGAGTCGCATCACTCCTCCTTCCAGAGCTCGAACAGGTTGCGGCGGAGATGGTTGCCGTAGTCCTCCTTGCCCGGGCACACGAAGGTGCACAGGGCGAGGTCCTCCTCGTCGAGCTCGAGACAGCCGAGGGCCTCGGCGCGCTCGAGGTCGTTGGCGACCAGGGCCCGGAGCAGGAAGGTCGGCATGATGTCCAGGGGCATCACCCGTTCGTACATGCCGATCGGCACCATGGCGCGATGGCCGCCGTAAGTGGTGGTGGTGAAGGCGAAGCGGTGGCGTCGACCGCGCAGGCTCGAGGCGTAGGCGCGCACCGTCGAGAACCGGTCGAGGCCGGGCGTCAACCAGCTCAGGAAGGCGCGCTCACGACCCTCACGCAGGCAGGTGACCTGTTGGTGGTAGCGGCCGAGGAAGGCGTCAGCCTCGCCGGCGACCCGGCGGCCGCCGAGCACCGAGCCGGAGACCACCCGAACCTCGCCGTCGCCGAGCTCGCCCTCGGTCAGGCGCTTGAGGTCGGCGCCGAGGCGCGTCCGGAGGAGCCGGGGCCTGGCGGCCGAAGGACCGGACAGGGCGATGACCCGCTCGACGTCGAGTCGGCCGGTCTCGAACAGCCGGCCGATTGCGGCCACGTCCTGGGCGCCGACGTACCATGCCGAGCGTCCCCGCCCGACCGGGTCGAGGAGGTGGATGTGGGTGCCGGCGAGGCCCGCGGGGTGAGGGCCCTCGAACTCCTCGAGGCGGACCCGCGGCGCATCGCCGCCGTCGAGCTTCGAGCCGGGGCGCCGACAGACGAAGACCGGACCGTCGGTGAGCTTGGACAGTGCCCAGAGGCCCCGGCGGAAGTCCTCGAGCCGGTCGGCGAGGACCACGTCCAGAGGTGGAGCGAGGGGGTGGGTGTCGAGGGCGGTGACGAACACCGAGGCGCAGCTCTCCTCGGGTCCCGGCACCTTGGCGAAGGGCCGGGTGCGGATCGCGGTCCACATCCCGGACTCGACCAGCAGGGCGCGCACCTGGGCGCCGTCGAGCTGGCGGACGTCCCGCGCGACGTGGCTCGAGAAGCGCTGCTGGTCGCTGTCGGCGCCACCCTGGCGTTCGCTGGGAGACAGGTCGACGACGACCGAGATCAGCGCCCGGCGCGGCCCGCGGTGGATCGCAGCCACCGTGCCCGCCCCCGGCGAGGTGAATCGCACCCCTTCGGTCTTGCGATCCTCGAACAGGAGCTGGCCGCGCTTGACCCGGCTTCCGACCTCGACGTGCATCCGCGGCTTCATGAACGGGTAGTCGTCAGCCACCACCGCGACTCGAGCGAGCGGTGGGCCGGGCTCGATGCGGGGTTCCGGGGCGCCCGCAATCGGCAGGTCGAGCCCCTTTTTGATCACGTGTGTCGCCATCTGTCGTCCCTTCGGCCTCGGGTCGAGGGCTGCCGGAGGTGGCGGCCACCCGGGCCCCGGAAGGATAGCAAGAACCTCGCGCCCGGGCACGAACTTTCGGGGAACAGCCCGCCCTGTTCAACCGGCGGTGTTGGGAGGGCTCGGCGTGGATGCTATCCTCGACGGGGAACCCTCGAACGGTTGAACGAGGTCGGCCTCGCGGACTCTTCCTGGAAGGCGACGGTCGGCATCGTTGGGGAGGAAGGCATGATCGAGACTCCGAAGGTGCGCGACTGGATGACCAAGACGGTGCAGACCCTGCTGGACACCGACGAGATGCTCGAGGCGATTCGACGGGTGGCCCGGCAGCCGTTCCCGGCCGTTCCGGTGCTCGACGACAGCGGCCGGTTGGTGGGTCTCCTCAGCGAGAAGGACGTGCTGCGCACCATCGGCAACTGGGCCTACGAGGGCATCGCCGGGGGCAGGGTGGGCGACCACATGTCGCGGCTCGAGGTCCAGGTGACCCCGGACATGGACCTCCTGACAGCGACGCGCGCCTTCCTCGAGTGCAACTTCGTCTGTCTGCCGGTGACCGAAGGCGATCGGCTGGTGGGACGGCTGCTCCGGCACGACGTGCTCAAGGGCCTGGTGGAGTGGACGATCACGATCGACGCCGAACGCGGACAGCTCATGGCGAGGGGTGGCGAGCAGGAGCGTCCGACCGCCATCGAGCACATCCAGCGGGTGGCCGCCACCCACACCCGTGAGCAGTTGATGCGAGTTTTTCGCAGGTAGTGGATGGCGGCCCTTCGGAAGTCGAGCCGGCCGCGGGTGCAGCCGCCGGCCAGGGAGTCATGAGCAACGTCGAACGACGAGCCCGGCTCCCCAGATTGTGACGGCCACGGCGAGGGCGGCGAACATCGGCTCGAGGCCGAGAGGGAAGCCGGAA
>CAZKKP010000024.1:16497-18513 GCA_964553295.1 uncultured Thermoanaerobaculia bacterium
CCGCGACGAGCCAGCCGGTGGCGGTGGTGGCGCCGGCGATCATCGTGGCGGTCGCCCAGGCCGAGGACGGTCGCCAACGTCGGGGCATGTGGACGGCAGCGACGGGCAGCAGCAGGGCCGATGTGACCACCGAGCCGACATGGTGCCAGACGGTGACCGCCGAGTCGAAGAGCATGGCGCCCGCCGCGGCGAGAGCGGCCGCCAGCCAGAGCCCGAAGCGGCTGCGGCGACGTTCGCCGGCCTCGTCCCGGCCGCCCGGCAGCAGGTCGTGGGACAGGGTCGCCGCCGCCAGGAAGACGTAGGAGTCGAGGGTCGACATCACGGTCGCGAAAAGGCCCAGAGTGAAGACCGCGGCGAGGAGCGGCGGGAGCACCTCGGCGGCGAGGGCGGGGTAGGCGGCGAGCGGGTTGTCGAGCTCGGGGAGGAGCAGCCTGGCGGCGAGCCCGGAGAAGGTGGTGAGGAAGTCGAAGACGGCCCACATGGCGACCGACAGCAGCACGCCGGTGCGCGCGGTGCGCGGGCTGCGGGCGGCGAAGACCCGCTGGTAGAACGCCGGCTCGACCATCGTCTGCAAGGCGATGAAGTACCACACCAGGACCGCCTGCCAGCCGAGGCCGCCATCCCAGGCGCGGTGGCCCGACGGCAGAGCGGTCCACAGGGCGCCGAGCCCGCCGACGGCCGCCAGGGCCGCCGGCAGCAGCAGGAGGAACCCGCCGTACATCAGCCCGAGCTGCAGCATGTCGGTGCGGACGACCGCCCGGAAGCCGGACAGACTCACGTAGCCGGCCGAGAAGGCCGCGGCGATGAGCACGGCTGCAACCCAGGGCAGACCGACGAGCTGCTCAAGGAGGGTCGCGGTCATGAGCACGTAAGCCACCGGGAGGCTGAGGGCGAGAACTCCCAGGGCGCCGGTCGCGGCGGCGCCGCGACCGTAGGCGCCGGCCAGGAGCTCCGGGATCGAGACCGCCCCGGTGCGGCGCAACCGGGGCGCGAGCACCAGGGCGAAGAGCACGGCCGCCAGGTAGTAAGGCACGCCGAACACCAGCCACGTCGAGATGCCGAAGCGCCAGGAGTACTCGCCGACCCCGAGGATCCCGCCGTACCAGGTCGTGACCAGGGTGGCGATGAAGGCCGGCAGGGTCAGGCGGCGCCCGTCGAGCAGCCAGCGGGCCGCGTCCGACCCCGCGCCGTCGTCGCGTCGGCCGAGGGAGAGGATGACCAGGGCCGCGGCGTAGAGCAGGACCAGGGTCGGTGCGAGCCAGCTCAGCGTGGACGTCATCCGACGAGTCTACCCATCCTCTCACCGGGAGTCGGCGCCCTCGGCCGACCGCGCTACCGGGGCGCGGGGATTGAGGCTACACTGACCGTTGAACCCGGCGCGGGAGGGAAGATGCACATCAACGACATCCTGAAGACGGCGGTCGAGCGCAAGGCGTCCGACGTGCACATCAAGGTGGGCGCTCATCCGGTGATGCGGGTGGACGGCAAGCTCGGGGTGATGACCGAGTTCAAGCGCCTGATGCAGGAAGACACCATCGCCATGGCCTTCTCGATGATGTCCTCGCGCCAGAAGGAGCGCTTCAAGAACCAGCTGGAGACCGACATCGCGTACTCGGTGCCCGGTCTCGGGCGCTTCCGCGTCAACATCTTCCAGCAGCGCGGCTCGGTCGGACTGGTGCTGCGCCTGATCCCGGCGCGCATCCTCGGCTTCAAGGAACTCATGCTGCCGCCGGTGCTCGAACGGATCTGCGAGGAGCAGCGCGGCCTGGTGCTGGTCACCGGCACCACCGGCTCGGGAAAGTCGACCTCGCTGGCGGCGATGATCGACTACATCAATTCGCGCCGCATCGAGCACGTCATGACCATCGAGGACCCGATCGAGTTCCTCCACCGGGACAAGAAGTCGATCATCAACCAGCGCGAGATCGACGTCGACACCAAGACCTTCTCGCTCGCCCTGCGCTCGGCGTTGCGCCAGGACCCGGACGTCATCCTGGTCGGCGAGATGCGCGACTA
>CAZKKP010000025.1:0-12024 GCA_964553295.1 uncultured Thermoanaerobaculia bacterium
CTTCAGGTAGTACAGCTGGCCCGCGGCGCCGGCCTGGAGGCTCGCGTAGGTGGCGGCCTCCAGCGGCAGCGGCACGATGCGCTCGGCGAGACCGTCGAGGTCGACCACGACCTTCACCTCGGGCTCGGCCGCGGCTTCCTCGTCGCCGGCCTTCTTTCCCTTCTTGACCTCGCCCTTCCTCGCCTTCGCCCCATCGTCCTCGTCCTCGCCCGGCTTGCCCTTCTCCTCGTCGCTCAGCCGGGCCAGCGGCGACGGTGTGCCCGAGGCCAGCACCACCAGGAAGAGCTCGCTGGTCATGCGCATGTCGGCGTTGGACATCGAGAACCAGTCGCGGACCGGGCCGGCGTCCGTGGATGCGGCCAGAAAGAGGTACTTCCCGGAGGCGTCGAACACCGCCTCGTTGACGTCGGCGAGGCCGTCGGTGAGCACGAAGGAGCGGCCCTGCTCGACGGAGTACAGACAGACCTGCTGCAAGTAGGTCGGCGTCACCCGGGTGTAGACGACCCACATGGAGTCCGGCGACCAGGCGTGCTTCTGGGTGTTGACCGGGCCGTAGAGGGGCTCGGCGTCGATCCGGCTCACCTCGCCGCTGACGAGGTCGACCCAGTACAGCGTGCGCGAGTTGTCGGCGTAGGCGATCTTGCCGCCGTCGGGGGAGAACCGGGGTCGCTCGTAGAAGCCGGAGCCGCCGAGGGGGTACACCCTCGCCTCGCCGCGGCCGTCCTGCGGGGCCACGTGCAGGGCGTACTCGCCGCCGGCGTCGGAGAAGTAGGCGACCTTCGTGCCGTCCGGCGACCACGCCGGCGAGCGCTCGTGGACCCCCGGCGTCGCGGTGAGGACGCGCGGGTCGCCCTTCTGGGCGGGCACGGTCACGATCTCGCCCCGGTACTCGAAAGCGGCGCGGGCGCCGGAGGGAGAGATCGCGGCGTTGCGCAGCCAGCGGTCTCCGCTCGCCCAGCGCGGTCGGACGTCGGGCAGGTCGGCGGCGACGCTCACCGGCACCCGCTCGGAGGCGCCGCGATCCGGGTCGAAGAGGTGGAGCCAACCCGCCTGCTCGTAGGCCACCCGGCCGCCGCCGGCGGTGGCGTCGATCACCGGGAAGTCGTCGTGCCGGGTGTGCTGCACCACCTCGCCCGAGATCGCGTCATGGGAGAAGAGATTGAACTCCCCCGCCCGGTCGGAGATGAAGAACAGGCGGTCGCCGACCCACATCGGGTCGGTGTCGTTCGAGCGACCCTCGGGCTGGGGCACCTGCGCCACCTCGCGGGTCGCGACATCGTAGACCCAGATCCGCGACGCCGTGCCGCCCCGGTAGTTCTTCCACTGGCGGAAGGCCTCGGCGAGGGGGACATAGGCGATCTTCGTCCCGTCCGGGCTGAAGGCCGCCTTGAAGACGTTGGGCAGCGGCAACCGCTCGGGCATGCCGCCGTCGAGAGAGACCGTGAACAGCTGGTCGAAGCGCCGGGTGTGGACCGACCGGTCCGAGGTGAAGGCCACCGCGCTGCCGTCGGGGGTGAAGCCCTGCACGAGGTCGTCGCCGGGGTGCCAGGTCAGCCGCCGGGGCGTGCCGCCCTCGACCGGGACGACGTAGACGTCGACGTTGCCCTCGTAGGACCCGCTGAACGCGATCAACGACCCGTCCGGTGAGAACCGCGGGTTGCTCTCCGCCCCCGCCGCCGAGGTCAGCCGGCGGGCGACGCCGCCGTCGCGCTCCGCGACCCAGAGATCGCCGGCGTAGGCGAAGGCGAGGTGGCGGGCGCTGACCGCCGGGTCGCCCACCATCCGCGTGTCGCGCACGTCGACCGCGCCCACCGTCGCAGCGAACCCGACCAGCACCGCCGTCACACCCACCGTCAGTCGTCGCATTCCATCCTCCCTCGTGGTGATCAGTCGCCGCGGTCCGCACCCAGCTCGACCGGCGCCCGGCCGCGACGAACCCCGCGCCGGCCCCGGTCAGCGTAGCAGCCCCGACCGTGGGATCTACGCCGTCGGCCCGCCGGTGTTGCAGGCGCGGCTCGAGCAGCGGGCCGGCCGTGAGCCCCTGGCGACGACATCGGGCGCCCTGGAGAGGCTCGTCCGACCTTCTCGACCGGTTCACGGTCTCACTGTTTCACTGTTCTCGTGATACCGTGAACCAGCGGAGGTGATTATGGAGATGCAGAACGTCACGGTGAGCCTGCCCCGGGAGCTCGTCCGGCGGGCGCGACACGTCGCGGTCGAGCGCGGCATCTCGCTGTCGAAGCTGCTCGCCGAGTGCGTCACCCGCTCGCTCCATCACGATGAGGCCTACGACGCCGCCCGCGCTCGGGCCCTGGCGCGCATGGATGCCGGCCTGCCGTTGGGGGTCGGGGAGACGCCAGGCTGGACCAGGGACGAGCTCCATGAGCGCTGAGCTGGTCGACGCGAACGTCCTCATCTACGCCCACGACCCGACGACCCCAGCAAAGCACTTCGCCGCTCGTCGGCTCATGGAGCGGCTCTGGATCGAGGAGACCGGCGCCCTCAGCGTCCAGGTGCTCCAGGAGTTCGTCTGGATCGCCACCCGGAAGCTGCCGCAGCCGCTGACCATGGCGGCCGCGCTCGAGATCGTCGAAGACCTCGCGGTGTGGCCCGTCTTCGCCCCCGGCGCTGCGGACGTCCTCGCCGCCGGCCGCCTCGCGGAGTCGGCGCGGATCTCGTTCTGGGACGCCATGGTGGTGCACGCCGCCGCGAGCCTCGGCGCGAGCGCGCTCTGGACGGAGGACCTCAACGCGGGCCAGGTGATCGCAGGCGTCGAGATCCGCACCCCGTTCCCGCCCACCACAGCCTGAGTGCTCCTCGCCATGAGTGCGGTCACGCGCCGAGGGCTGGCCCCTCCGAGGCTGCATCCGTCGTCCGGGCGACCCACATTGGAGGAGAGGCCCGGTGTGAAAGGGGGTTGTCATGCAGTTCGAACTCGATGCCGAGGAGGCGGCGCTGGTGATCCGGGTGCTGCGCAACCGCATGCTCGAGCTCCGCAACGAGGTCCACCACGACCACACGTCGACGTCCCGCGCGTATCTCCAGCACAAGGAGCGAATCCTGCAGCGGGTGATCGATCGCTTCCCGGCGATCGACGAGCACGCCCACCAGAAGGGCTACGCGTCGATCGTGTGAGGACGGCGGCGTCAGCGCTTGATGCGGACGAACCTCTCGAGGGCGAAGCGGCCGCCGCCGGTGAAGACCAGGGTCAGGAAGGGGATTGCGTAGAGCAGCGCGAACTCCTTCTTGCCCCAGGGATCGTCGGCGTGGACCACGAAGGCCGCCACCAGCATGGCGACGACCAGGGGCACGGCGGCGAAACGCGTGCCGAGGCCGGCCATCACCAGGAGCGCGCACAGCACCTCGGCGAAGATCGCCAGCACCAGGCTGAAGGTCGAGCCGACGCCGAGGGGATCGGGGAACTTCCCGGACAGCTCCGCGAAGTTGGCCAGCTTCCCCCAACCGTGGAAGAAGAACATGAACCCGCCCACGGCAAGGCGCAGGAGCAACAGACCGAGATCGTTCCAGGTCGAGTCCTTCATGGTGCCTCCCGGACCTCGCGGGCAACCTCGAGACCTGGCGGGACATTCCTGACCGACCCGAGCTCGACGGCGGTTCGTCCGTACGGCGGTACACTGGAGCCGATGGACTCCGACGAGATCAGACAGATTTCGGACAGTACCGAGGATGCCGAGGCCTTCTCACCTGGGGATCGCGAGCTTCTGGAGTGGACCCGGTCGCTCACCTCAGAGGAGAAGTTGGCCGTTCTCCAGGACTTCGTCGATACCTTCTGGACGCCGGCGCATGGCTGAGAATCACCGGTCTGTTCAGTTCCTCGAGCTGCTCAGAACGCTCACGTCTCACGACGTCCGGTTCATCGTGGTGGGCGGTGTCGCGGCAGTGCTCGAGGGTGCGCCGATCGCGACCTTCGACCTCGATGTTCTCTACGCGTGCGAGGCTGGCAACATCGCGAGGCTTTCTGCAGCTCTCGAGTCCCTCGACGCGGTGTACGTGGACCCGGCCGGGCGGAGGATCCGACCGACGGCTGAACGCCTTTTCGGCGGCGGTCATCACCTCCTCAGGACACGCTTCGGCCGGCTCGACGTCATGGGATCCATCGGTTCGGGTCAGAGCTTCGAGCAGCTCCTCCCCAGGTCCCGGAACCACGATCTCCACGGTCTTACCATCCAGGTCCTCCGACTCGACGCCATCATCGAGACCAAGGAGGCCGCCGGCCGACCAAAGGACCGCGCCGTGCTCGCCATGCTCCGCGAACTCCTCGCCGCCCAAGAGTAGTCGCCAGGGCAAACACGATCTCTGCTGCTGCGCCCGCGAGCCGCGTCCTGCGGTCACGGATGCCGCTGGTAGATCTTGGCGACGACCTTCCAGCCGTCGGCGGTCCGGTAGAGGGACAGGAAGTCGGTGAAGAGGTGCTTCCCGTCGCGGCTCAGCTCGACCTTGACCACCGCCGCATCGCCGCTCGTGGCAACCAGCTCGAGGTCGGCGGAGATATCGGGGGTCTTCCGCTCGGGGTTCGCCGCCGCCTTTTCGAGCCGAGCGGCCCAGTCCTCCCGGGTTACCGTGGTGACGCCGTCGGGACCGTTGACGTACATCACGAAGCTGTCGTGGAAGCCGGCCCGGAAGGCGGCGGCGTCGGCGTTGCGGTGGACGCCGTCGACGTAGGCGGCCCGGACGACCGCGATCGGATCGTCCGCAGCCACGGCGGGGAGAGCGGCAAGCGAGGTCGCGGCGGCGAGCGCGAGGCAGAGACGGGATCTGACCATCGGGGATTCCTCCAGGGTTCGTACTCGCTCGTCAAGTACGCAATGGTGCTCGACTGGTTGCAGCCTGACTGCTGCGCGGCTGAAGCCGCGTCTCCCGGCCCCGGACGCGAAACAGGAGCGCGCGACCTGCCGCCAGGTCCCCAGCGCCGGGCTCACGGCGACAGGTCGTCCGTTCCGGCACCCGACCGTCGCGATCGCGGGGTCAGCCAGTGCACGACCCTCCGGGTCACCTCGGGGTTGCTCAGCAGCTGCAGGTGGGTGGTGCGGACGGCGATCCACCGGGAGGTCTCGGCAAGTCCGAGGTCACGCCGCGAGTCGCAATGCTGGCCCAGCGCGCTGCGCACCGGAACCAGGCCGTCGCCCACCAGGTGGTCGGCGAGGAGGCCGCGGGAGGCGGCCGTGGTCGCGGCAACGGCGAAGCAGTCGACGCCCTCGGGCAGCGGCGCCACGGGCCGGCCTCCAGGGGAATGGCCGGGGGGGTCGTTGTCCTCCGGCCCCTCCTCCACCACCGAGCCGTGGCGCAGGGCGACGATGCCCGGGCTGCGGACCATGCCCAGGGCGGCGAAGGGCGCGGTGTACGGCGTGCTGCGAAGAATGGCGTCGACCCAGCTGCCGGCCTGCTCGAGAGGCGCGCCGAGGTGGGGTGTGCCGAGAAACACGATGCGTGTGAGAACACCCGGCCAGCGCGAGCCGTCCCGGGCCGCCCAGCGGCAGGCGCTGCGGATCAGCAGGCCCCCCATGCTATGGGCGACCACGACGATCTCCTCGACCGGGACCGGCCAGCCTGCGACCAGTCGCTCGAGTTCGGCCGACAGCTCGCGGCCGTTCTGCGCCGGGTGCAGGCCGGAGTTGTAACGGAGGAAGACCGGGGTCGAGCCCAGAGTGGCGGCGAGCTCCCCCGCGAGATCGACGCCCTCTCGGCCGCGCCGAGCCTGCCACTGCAGGTCGTTCATGCACAGGCCGTGGATCAGGAGCACGACCTTCCCGGTCACCTCCGGCATCGGCGGAAGCGCCTCCCAGTCCAACACCTCGCCTCGGTAGCGCACGGTCATGGGGGTTGCGAACGGGCTGCCCGTGGCGAGCAACCGGTCGCCGATCACGCCGTTGAGCGCCGCCAGGATGGCCTCGCGCTGCGGCGACGGGGGCTCAGGATCGTCACCCGCGGGAGCCAGTCGCTGCAGGCCTTCGAGCACCACGTCGGCGCCCCGGCCGGTGAGCCGCGCGATGCTCCGGACGCCCTGGTAGACCAGGCCGGTGAGCCCGCGGGTGCGGCCCGGTGCGGCGCCTTCAGGCGCGCCCAGGGTGCGCCACACTGACTGGTGCACCCCCTCGGTGAGGTCGGTGACGCCGACGGTCGCCTGCGTCGCCAGCTGCACCATGCCCCGAAGGTCGGAGAGGCGCAGCCGAGGTCGGCCGGCGCTGGATGACGTGTTGACCACGGATCGTCCCGGCCTCACTCTACAGCACCGGGGCGGCGGGATCGGGTCGGGTCACTCGCGGCGCGATCCGACCTACCGATACGCGCCACCTCGCGTGGTGATCGCCTCCACCCAGACAACGTCGCGGTTCGGGTCGATGCGGAAGACCACCCGCCAGTCACCCACTCGCCTCGCCACCGCTGGCTGCCCTCCAGTGGGCCGCGCAGGGCGCGGACGTTGGGGTGGTTCAGCTCTCCGCACTCGAGGCGGGCGAGCACGCCGTCGATCCGCGAGCGCACCTCAACCGGCAGGCGGCGGTAGGCGCGTTCGGCCTGACGGCTGAGCCTGACCTCAGCCACCGGGGGCGAGCTCGCGCCAGCTCACGCCCTCGCCGCGGGCTGCCTGCTCGCGGCCCTCCAGCACGTCGGCACGCATCCCCGGGTCGTCGAGCAGCTCCCGGGTCGCCGCCCACTCGTCGCGGTCGCGCAGGTAGGAGGAGAAGTCCACGAGCTGCGCGAGCGCCGCGGTCGGCAGCGCCTCCGCCGTGCGGCGGAGCCGTTCGAGGTAGGTCGGTCGCGGGTCGTTCATGGTCCTGCTCCCGCAGCCATTGTACGCCGCGAGTGACCTCATCCAGTGGTCGCAAAATCATCGCGCCACCCTCTGGCGACGGGACAGCAGTTGTTGGTTCTCGGTTCTTGGTTGTTGGTTGGGAACCGTGGGCGTCGGCCGGCTGCCTGCGCATCGCCGCATCGCCCTCACCAACAACCCACAACCGACAACCCGCCACGGACAACGGACAGCGGCAAAAGGGCGCCCGCCCCACGGGTCTGTCACACTGCGGTCGAGGAGGTGGCCCATGCACGACTTCCTGCTGTCGGCGGAGCAGCTCGCGCTGCGCGACGAGGTCCGCGACCTGGTGCGCTGGGTGCCGCGGGACACGATCCTGGCGATGGACGCCGACGAGATCCGCTTCCCGGCCGAGTTCCTGCGCGAGGCCGGACGCCGCAACCTGATGGGCTGCCGCTACCCACGCCGCTGGGGCGGCCGCGGGCTCGACTGGGTGTCGACGGTGATGGTGATGGAGGAGGTCGGGACCCTGGGTTACATCTTCGCCTGCGTGTTCGGCGTCGGCGCCGAGCTGGTGTGCGACGCCGTCGTGCTGCACGGCACCGACGAGCAGCGCGAGCGCTACGTCAAGCCGCTGCTGGCGGGTGAGCTGTTCGCCGCCGAGTGCCTCACCGAGCCGCGCGGCGGCTCTGACTTCTTCGGCACCACCACCACCGCCGAGGACCGCGGCGACCACTTCCTGCTCAGCGGCCAGAAGCGCTTCATCGTCGGCGCCGAGGGGGCCGACTTCTTCCTGGTCTACGCCCGCACCGACCCCGACCCGAAGGCGCCGCCGCGGCGCTCGATCTCCTGCTTCCTGGTCGACCGCGGGCCCGGGGTCGAGGTGGAGTACCTCTACGGCCTGATGGGCTGCCGCGGCGGCGGCACCGGGCGGCTGCGCTTCACGGACGTCGTCGTCCCGCGCGCGAATCTGCTCGGCGAGCTGCACGGCGGCTCGGCGGTGTTCGACACCATGATGATCCCCGAGCGCCTCGGCACCGCCGCCATGACCATCGGCGCGGCGCGCCCCGCGGTCGACGTCGCCACCGCCTACACCAGCCGCCGCAAGGCCTTCGGCCGCACCGTCAACCAGCTGCAGGGGGTGAGCTTCCAGGTCGCCGAGGCGGTAACCCTGCTCGACGCCAGCCGCGCCATGGCCTACACCACCGCCCGTGCCGTCGACGCCGGCATCGAGCCGGACCGGATCCGCCGTCTGGTGAGCGAGAGCAAGAAGTTCATCACCGAGTCCTGCCAGCAGGCGGCGGAGAACGCCATGCAGGTGATGGGCGGCATCGGCTACACCACCGTCTTCCCGGTCGAGCGCATCGTCCGCGACCTCCGCCTGGCCTCGATCTGGACCGGCACCAACGAGGTGATGTCCGCCATCGTCGCCCACGAGTGGTACCGCGAGCACGCCGCCAGGCCGCCGGTCCGCAACGCCGAAACCGACGCCCCCGAGGCCTTTGCCGCCGATGAGAAGGTCTACGAGTAGAGGGAGTCCCTCAAGCTCGGGGCGCGGCGGTGGCTCTTCACTTCGGGTCGTGGCACGCGTGGGCTCGGGCGGGGTTCTTCGGCGGCGGTTCGAAGCGGGCCGCATTTCGTGACGCAGAGGACGCAGACGAACTCCGAATCGTCAGGAAGCCAAGCGGGGCGCCGCTCGACACGCACTCGCGCGACGCGGCCTCAGCGGCGCCGGTGGCGGCGGCGGCCGCCGCTGCCCCCCGCCACCTTGCGCGCGAGGTAGACGGCGTGGTGCGGGCCGCCCTTGCCGGGCCGGGTGCGGACGACGTCGAAGCCGACGCTGTCCAGCCGCTTCTCGAAGGCCCCGTCCGGGGTCTCGGTCCAGACCCCCAGCACGCCGCCGTCGGTCAGCGCCCGCCGGCTGCGCTCGAGGGCGGCGGCGCCGTAAAACGGGTGGTCGGGATCGTGGTTGGCGTCGTCGGTGCCCTGGTAGAGGTCGAGCACGATGGCGTCGAACGGCGGGCAGTCGCCCTTCGCGGCCGCCCTGATGGGGCGCGCGACGTCGGTGATCTCGACCGTCACCCGGGGGTCCGTCACCGCGGCGCCGGTGAGGGCCGCGAGGTGGGTCCGACACCATCCGTCCACCGCCGGGTTGAGCTCCGCCACCCTGACCCGCGCGTCCGCCGGCAGCACGTCGAGGGCGGCGCGCAGGGTGTAGGCCATGCCGAGGCCGCCGATGAGCACCCGCGGCCGGGGACGGTCGGCGATCGGCGCGCAGGCGGTCGCGCCGAGGCTCGTCTCCGTGACGTGAAACTCGCTGGTCATCAGGATGTAGCTCTCCATCCTGATGAGGTAGTCCTCGCCGCCGCGGCACATGAGCGTCATCGGCCCCTCGCGGGTCACAACCCTGTCGACGACCACCCACGGCCTCGTCATCGCGCCACGGTACCGCGTTCCGGCCTCTTCCACCACCCTGGTGTCGCAGCCCTGGTACGCGTCCTGGCCGAACCGGTCGCGGCGTACGACGTGGAGCAACGGGCCGATGCACAGAGCTTCGACCGGCGGGCGCTGGCAGGGCGAGCCCTCGTCGGTGGTCGAGGAGGTCGGCGCCGTGTGGGCAGCCCAGACCCCGAAGCCGACGGCGTGACAGGTTCGGGGCGAGCCACGATCCGATTATGGATCAATAGCACAAGTTTATTCTCAGCAACACTTGTGATTGCCCTGCCGTCGCCACAGCGCTACTCTGGCAGCCGACGAAAGGAGGTCGCATGAGCGACGAACCGCAAGGATGTGCCCGTGTCACCGGCGCCGTCCTCGGCGGGCCGACGCCCGAGGAGGAGGCGCCGCCGGCAACCGGTCAACCCACGCCAAAGGAGAAACCCATGAGCGCACGCGTCGGACAGAAGGCGCCGGACTTCAACGCCCCGGCCTACTACCGCGGCAGCTTCACCAACGTCCAGCTGTCGGACCACTTCGGCAAGTGGATCCTGCTCTGCTTCTACCCGGGCGACTTCACCTTCGTTTGAGCGACCGAAGTGTCGGCGGTCGCCGACAAGTACCAGGAGCTCGAGGATCTCGGCTGCGAGGTGTTCTCGGTCAGCGTCGACTCGCACTTCGTGCACAAGATGTGGAACGACCACGAGCTGGTGAAGATGGTCGACGGCGGCGTGCCCTTCCACATGCTCTCCGACCAGGCCGGCAACATCGGCCGCGCCTACGGGGTCTTTGACGAGGCCCAGGGCATCGAGCTGCGCGGCCGATTCATCATCGACCCGGACGGTGTGATTCAGGCGGCGGAGATCCTCACCCCGCCGGTGGGCCGACGCCTCGCCGAGACCATCCGCCAGGTGCAGGCCTACCAGGTGGTGCGGGCGAGCAAGGGCGCCGAGGCCACGCCCGCCGGCTGGATGCCCGGCGACCCGGTGCTCAGGCCCGGACCGGACCTGGTCGGCAATGTCTGGAAGGTCTGGAACCCCAAGATGGAGAAGTGACGCCGCCAGCCCGACGCGATCGACAGCCCACCGACGACCCGGCGCCCGAGCCGGGTCGTCGTGCGTCGAGCTGTCAGCTCCTGAGTGACAGCCCCCCACCGCGCGACACCTCTCGACCGCCCCAGCTGTCACTGCCCCACTGTCTCCCGAGGCAACGCGGGTGGGGTGCTGACAGCTGCCAACCCCCTCAGTAGTCCAGCGTCAGGATGCGGCCCTCGGTGAAGGTGAAGAAGGCGTCCTTGTTCGCGAGCTGGACGCCGGGGGCGAGCTCCTCGGGCTCCCGACCGGCAGCCTCGAGGCAGCCCGGGCAGGCGAAGAGCGGCACGCCGAGCTCGACCAGCTTCGCGAGCTGCTCCTTGAGCGGTGGAAAGGGCGCCATCTCGAAATCCGGGGTGTCGGCGAGTACTGCCTCGATGCCGGTGATGTCGAAGTAGACGAGTACGTCACGGTCAGCGGCCATCATCTCCGCCATCCGCAGCGCCATCAGCACACGGTGGACATCCTCGGGACCGTGGGACACATGGATGAAGACACCGTCCCGGGGCCGCTCTGCGGCGGTCTGCACGGGCGGCTCTGCCGGCGGCGCGGCACATCCGCTGAGGACGACGGTCACCAGCACCAGAAGAACGCTTCGCAACGTCAACATGAGAACCCTCCTTCAATGCCTTGCCGACGACCGCACCGGTCGTCGGGACGCTTGCTCCTCGGCCTCACCTTACCAGGACAGGGGTTCGTTCGCGAGTTGCGCGTCTCCTGCTATCTTCATGAAAATATTCGAATTATGCGCATTTGAGCAGTCGTCGGAACCTCTCGACTCCAGTGGTAGGCTGTGGTGCAGATGTGGCAGATACTCCTGGCCGCGACGCTCGTCGGGGCCGCCCCTGTACCGAGCCCCTGTGACGTCGAGTGCGAGCGGGCGGCCGCCGAGACGCTCCTCGTTCAGGGCGAGCACCGGCAGGCGGTCGACCGCCTCAAGGTCGCCCGCACGAGCTTCCCGGAGGACCGCTCCCTGCTGCTCCAGCTCGTCCGCGCCTACCTCCTGGACGACAACCTGTTCTGGGCCGAGCGCACGCTGTCAGAGGCCCTGGGCGACCGTCCCGGAGACCCGGAGCTGCTCGCCTGGCTGGCGGCGGTCCACCTCCGCCAGGGTGACCCGGAGCTCGCCGCCGCCGATCTCGACCCCGCCCGGGCGCCCGCCCGGGACCCTGACCTGGCGCGCTGGCGGCTGCTCCGGGCGGCCCAGGGCCGCCTCGCCGGCGAGGAGGTCGGCGGGCTCGTCGCCGAGGTCGGCCGGAGCGACGCCCTGTACCGGGAGGACCGTCGCTTCTGGGACTCCCTCCGATCGGCCGCGGACCCGTGGTGGCGCCCGCCCGTGACCGGCGCCTTCGAGCTCGGCGCCGGACACACCTCCAACGCCGTCGCCGGCTCGCCGACCGACCCGGGCGCGGAAGGGGCGCCGAGCGGCCTCGGGCTGGTCGAGCTGCGCGGGCGCCTCGCCCCGCCGGCGTCCGGCGCGCTGCGCCCGGCCGTCGACCTCGAGGTGCTGGGCAATCTCCTCACCGACGACGCCTCCAGCGAGCTGAGCTCGCTGGACGCCGGCCTCCGGCTCGGCGCCATGCGGCCCAGCGGACCGCGACAGTACAGCTTCGGCTACCGGGCCGAGGCGTTGTGGCTCGACCAGGCGCCGTCGCTCTACGCCGAGGCCCACCGGCAGGGCTTCGTCCACGAAGGAGCCGGGCACGAGCTCGAGCGTCGACCAATCGA
>CAZKKP010000025.1:12034-18433 GCA_964553295.1 uncultured Thermoanaerobaculia bacterium
CGCCGAGGCCCACCGGCTCGAGGCCGAGCTCGAGTGGCTCGACGGCCGGGTCGTGTTCCTCGGCGGCGGCCACCGCCGCTACCGCGACGACGCCCGCACTCGCTGGGAGGGCGAGCTCGGGCTCGGCGGTCCACTGCATCTCGGCGAACGGCTGCCTTTCGTCGCCGGCGTCACCCTGCGCGCGGCCGACGCCCGCTCGCCGGTCTACGACCTGCTCGGGGTGTCGGCGGCCGCCTCGACGACCCTGTCGATCGGCCGCGGCGCCACCCTGCGCCTCGTGCTTTCCGGCGCCTGGGAGAGCTACCCGCACTCCGGCGGGTCGGACGGCCTCGCGACCTTCGGCACGACCGAGAAGCGCCGCGACCTGCTCGGACGCGTCGGTGTCACCCTGTGGGCGAAGCCCTGGCGGCAGCTCCGGCCCGGCCTCGAGCTGCGGGCGAGCCGACGGACCTCGACCGCCGACGAGGCCCCGGGCTTCGACTTCAGCTACGACGAGTGGCGCGCCGTCGTGTGGCTGCGCTGGAGCTTCTCGGGCGACCCCTGGGCGCCCGCCACCGTCGACCCGGCCGGACGGGTCCCCCTCGAGTGGGGCCTGGAGGGCGACCACGGCCTCGACCAGGAGCGGATCCTCGACCTCCTGCGCCGGGACGAGGAGCTGCGTCGCGGCTCGAGCTGCGGCATCCCATGAGCCGAGACCCGTTGCAACAGCGGTCGGCGGCGCCGGCCCGGCCCGGCCTCGCCCGGGCTCTCCTCGAGGCCTCGGCGATCGCGGTCGTCGCCTCGGTGGTGGCCCTGGCAGTCAACCTGGTGCGCCCGGACCCTCTGCCGCTGATCGCCGCCACCCCCTACCAGATCCTCGTCCCCTGTCCCGAGCCCGGAGGGCCGGTCGAGGCGATCGCCGCCGACGACCCCGAGCTGGGCTCGCCGCGCACCTTCCTGGTCGACGCCCGACCGCCACGGGAGTACGCCAGGGGGCACCTTCCGGGCGCGGTCAACCTGCCCTACGACTGGCTCGACCCGGTGCCCGAGGAGGAGCTGCGGTCCATGGCTCGCGAGATCGCCTCGAGCCGTGCCAGCCGGGTGGCGGTGTACGGCGACGGCGGCCGGCCGGACAGCGGCGAGCACCTCGGCCGGGAGATCTCGGGCCGCGGCATCAAGAACGTCCACTTCGTGGTCGGCGGCGCGCCGGCGCTCCTCGACGGGGAGGACTCGTGACAGCCGGCCGCGCGGCCGCCTGGCTCGCGGTGCCGACCCGCTGGTACCTCGGGCTGCTCTTCGCCGGCGCCAGCCTGCACAAGATCGCTTACCCCGCGTCGTTCGCCCTGGACGTCGCCACCTACGACGTGCTGCCGCTGGCTCTGGTCAACCTGACAGCCCTCACCCTGCCCTGGGTCGAGCTGGTCGCGGGTATCCTGCTGCTCGTGGGCTGGCGGGTCCGGCCGGCGGCCCTGCTGGTGACCGGAATGATGGCCGTGTTCCTCCTCGCCCTGCTGATCGCCCTGGCGCGCGGCCTCGACATGTCCTGCGGCTGCTTCGCCTCCCAGGGCGCCGAGGACGACCCGATCTCGCGGCTGACCGTGCTCCGGGACCTCGCCTGGCTCGCGATGTCCGTGCTGGTGGTCGTCGCCGACCGCGGCCTCGTCGGTCTCGACGGCTGGCTCGAATGGAGGAAGAGGTGAGAGGAATCGTCCCGATGCTTGCCGGCACGCTGCTCGTCGCCGCCATCGCCCCCGCCCAGACGCCCCGCTGCGACGACCTGTCGGGGGGGGCCCGCGAGCTCGCCGGACGGATCCTCGCCTCGGAGCATCTCTACGACTGCTGCGACGACACCGTCGAGCGCTGCCTCGCGGCGACGCCGACCTGCGCCCTGGCGGTCCGACTGGCGGACAACATCTGCCGCCGGGTGGCCGAGGGCCAGGACGAGGCGCGCATCCGCCGCGGCCTGTCGCGTCGAGCGCGGAGCATGGCGGGCGGCGGCGCCACCGCCGAGATCGACCTCGCGGCGGCGCCGGCGGTCGGCCCGGAGGCGGCGCCGGTCACGGTCGTCGTCTACGCCTGCGCCCGCTGCCCCTACTGCAGCCGGCTGATCCCGGAAATCCACCGGGCGGTGACCGCGGGCGACCTGGCGGACGACGTCCGGCTGGCCTTCGGGATCTTCCCGATCCGCGGCCACGAGGGTTCCACCGAGGCCGGCCTCGGCTTCGCCGCCGCCGCCGAGCTGGGCGCCTTCTGGCCGTTCATGCTCCACGCCTACGAGCGCTTCGACGGCTTCTCGACCGACGCCCAGGTGGAGTGGGCGACCGCGGTCGGTCTCGAGCGGCAGACCTTTGTCGCCCGACTCGGCGATCCCTCGACCCGGGAGCGCCTGGTCGCAGCCAAGAAGGAGGGCCTGCTCAACGGCGTCGAGGAGACGCCGACCTTCTTCGTCAACGGCCGCCGCTGGGTCGGCGACCTCGAGGCAGCCGAGCTCCTCGACGCGATCGCGGAGGAGGCGGCCCGGGTCAAGGGGGAGACATGGCTCGCACGGTGACGGTGTGGATCGCGGTTCTGCTCGGCGGCGTCAACGCGGCCGCGGCCGCCGGCCGGCTGGCGGTGCTCGAGTTCTTCGGCCGCCCCTCCGGCGGCTACTGCAGCGCCGCAGGGCCGGCGATGCGCAACCTGCAGCTCCAGCTCGAGGGCCAGGCGGTGCTGCTCGAGTACGACTACGACCGCTTCCAGGGCGACCGGCTGTTCCGCTTCTGGGCCACCGGGGTGTCGGCCGGCTTCCTTCCCCTGGTCATGGTCGGCAGCGGCTACCGCACCTCGAGCGGCCAGGCGGACTATGAGAACGTCTACCGCTCGATGATCCTCGACGAGCTGGCGCGACCGCCCCGGGCCGCGATCGCCGCCGCCTGGCGCCCCGCCGGAACCGCGATGCGCACCTACCTGACGATCACCAACACCGGCGGCGCCACCCTACGCCGGAGCGAGGAGGCGGCGGCCTGGGTCGTCGCCTACGAGAAGACCGTCGTCGGCGTCTCCTCGACCTGGGTCCGGATGACCCGGCGCTGGCCGCTGCCCGACGACCTCGCGCCGGGCGAGACGGTCCATGCCGTCGTCGACCTGCCCGGCCTGTCGGGCGTCGACTGGAACCGGATGGCGGCGGTCGCCCTGCTCGAGGACCGGCCCGGGGGCAACGGACGCTATGACATGCTGCAGGCGACCGAGGCCCTGCCGCCGGCGGTCCTCGCCACCCCGCGGCAGCTCATGGTGCACCCCGGGCGACCTGCGGTCGAGGTCGCCCTCGAGGGCCCCCACGTGCTCGACTGGAGCGCGACGGTCGACGTGCCGTGGCTCGAGGTGTCGCCGGCCGCCGGCCGCCTGCCCGCCGACGTCACCGTCGTCCTGCTCCCCGAGCTGCGGCCCCCGGAGGCGACCGCCGCAACGGTAACGATCCGTGCCGTGGGCGACTCCATGGACCTCGAGACCGAGCTGCCGGTGCTCGTCGGCGCGCCGGTGCGCCAGCCCTCCGGCCGCGTCCGCCCCGGCCCCTGAGCCTCCTCAGCCGCCGACGCCGCCGGCGACCTCGACACCCCGCGCCGCGAGAGCCCGGGCCACCCGCTCGTCGGAGGTCGGGTCGACCGGCCGGGTCAGGTCCCACAGCACGCGCACACGGAAGCCGGCGTCGGCCGCGTCCTCGGCCGACCAGAGGACGCAGAAGTCCCGCGCCAGGCCGACCAGCCAGACCTCCTCGACCGAGCGCTCGCGCAGGTACCCGGCGAGCCCGGTCGGCGGCCTCTCGCCGCGAGCGTCCCAGTTGTTGCGGAAGGTGCTGTAAGAGTCGACCGCCGGGTCCATGCCCTTGCGCACGATGGCGGCCAGGGGCTCGACCGGCAGCGACGGGTGCAGGCCAGCCCCCGGCGTGCCCTGGACGCAGTGGTCCGGCCACAGGGTCTGGGGCCTGCCATGGAGGTCGACCTCGTCGAAGGGGGATCGGCCAGGGTGGCTCGAGGCGAATGAGACATGCCCTCGAGGGTGCCAGTCCTGGGTGGCGATGACGAGCGGAAACCTCGCCGAGGCGATCAGGTCGCTGACCGGCTCGAGGATCGCGTCGCCATCGGCCACCCCGAGGGCGCCGCCGGGCAGGAAGTCGAGCTGGAGATCGACGACGAGCAAGGCCGTGTTCGTGCTCACGGATCCTCCCAGGGCGCGGGGTGTCCTCCCGGCCGAATCAGCGGACCCCGACGGGTCCCTTCCCGAGTGCCCTCACGCCGAGATCTTGTGCCGCATGATCAACATCTCGAAGGCGATCCCGGCCCGGCGGACAGCTCCCAGGATCTCGTGCTCGGGTACCGCCAGCACCTCCTCCCCGGGCACGTCTCCGACCAGGCAGGCGACGGTCCGACCCTTGACCTGGACCGGCGCGACCAGCAGCTGGGTCGCGGCGGGCTCGCCGAGCACCTCGACCAGCTGCTGGTTGACCGCCGAGGGCAGCAGCGCTCCGGAGTGACGACGGCCCGACTCGATGACGTCGCGGAACACCGAGGGGCTCGTCACGTCGGCGGCGAAGGTCTGCACGTCGTCGACGACCACCGACTGGCCCCTGGCCAGCCAGCCGGCCACCTGGCCCTTGTGCACCGTGAACAGCGCCAACCGGTGCAGGAAGCCGACAACGTAACGCAGCAGGACCTCGCCGATGTCGTCGCGGTGCTCGGCCCGCTGCAGCCGGCGGACAAAGACCCCTTCGTCGACCACCTCCTCCGCGTCCGCGGCCTCGCCGTCGACCACTCGAGACAGGCCCGGGAAGGTCGCCACGCAGAGCGTCTCCGACCCGGCCCGTGCGGCGGGCCGCAGACCCAGGAGGTCGTCCGGGGAGAGCTGCGGCATGGTCCACAGCTCCTCCCACCCGGCAGGGCCGGACGCCTCGCCCGGGGCCCGGCTCGGTTCCGCCGTCGCGACCGAGAAAGCGGCGCCGCCCTCCTCGAGCTCCCTGAGGACCCCGGCGATCGCCGTCTCGATGCCGACGTACACCTCCACCGGCAGCGGCGAGTGCTGGTTCAGTTCGTCCACCGCCGCCGGGTCGCGCGGGTTGATCATGGCCACCCGGAGCCGTGCGGCCGAGCGTTCGAAGGGCGCCGCCTGCGCCCGCTGCAGCACCTCGAGAGGTATCGCCCGCCGAACCTCGGGCGGCGCGTGCTCGATCACCCGGCCGCCGACGGACGGCACGCCGAACTGCTCCGACAGCGCCTCGAGCAGGGTGTGCTCGTCGACGAAGCCGTAGCGCAGCAGGTGCGTGCCGAGCCGGCCACCGGACCGGCGGCAGGCCTCGAGCCCGGTGTGTAGCTCCGCCACCGCGATCGCGCCGCGCTCCAGGAGAATCTCGCCCAACCGTCGCATGATGATGGTGGGAGTATAGCAGCGGCCCGACACGGGCCGCCGCGACGACAGGGTCGGCGGACCGCCGACAAGGGAGGACGCGATGGACACCCGCATCGAGCGCGACACCATGGGCGAGGTCGCGGTTCCGGCCGACCGCTACTGGGGCGCCCAGACCGCGCGCAGCCTGGTCAACTTCCCGATCGGCACCGAGCGCCTGCCGCGCGAGCTCATCCGTGCCTTCGGCCTGGTCAAGAAGGCGGTGGCCCTGACCAACGCCGAGCTCGGCCGGCTCGAGCCCGGCCTCGCCGAGCTCATCGTGCGGGCCGCCGACGAGGTCGCCTCGGGGCGGCTCGACGACCACTTCCCCCTGGTCGTCTGGCAGACCGGCAGCGGCACCCAGAGCAACATGAACGCCAACGAGGTCATCGCCAACCGGGCGATCGAGCTCGCCGGCGGCGTGCTCGGCTCGAAGAACCCGGTCCACCCCAACGACCACGTCAACCGGTCGCAGTCGTCGAACGACGTCTTCCCGACGGTGATGCACGTGGCCGCCAGCGAGCGGATCGCTCACCACCTGCTGCCGGCTCTCGAGCACCTGCACGGGATCCTCGCCGACCGCTCCCGGGCCTTCGCCGAGGTGGTCAAGATCGGCCGCACCCACCTCATGGACGCCGTCCCCCTGACCCTCGGCCAGGAGATCTCCGGCTGGGCCCGCCAGCTCGAGCAGGGCCGCGCACGGGTCGAGCGCGCCCTGCCCGAGCTTGCCGAGCTGCCCCTCGGCGGCACCGCGGTCGGCACCGGGCTCAACGCCCCGGCCGGGCTCGGCGAGCGCGCGGTGGCGCACCTCGTCGCCTTCACCGGCCTGCCCTTCCGGCCGGCGGCCAACCCCTTCGAAGCGCTGGCCGCCCACGACGCCATCGTCTCCGCCTCGGGGGCGCTCAAGACCGTCGCGGTGTCGCTCATGAAGATCGCCAACGACATCCGGCTGCTCGGCTCGGGGCCGCGCTGTGGCCTCGGCGAGCTGCGCCTGCCCGCGAACGA